>NZ_QTZI01000004.1:0-253445 GCF_003462605.1 Roseburia sp. OM04-10BH | reverse complement strand
CCCTTTATTTTCAAGGCTTGAAAGCGGTTTTCATCAACACATTTTGTCCTATAACTCTAAAAACATCCTCCTTGTTGCATAACCTGCCAGGCATACCATAACTAGCTTCTTACAAGCATTTTGGAACTATAGAAAACACATTTTGCAGGAAAGCAATTTCCTGCAAAATAAAAAAAGCCAGGATAAAATCCTGACTATATTTTCGGGGAGTACCTCCCGAACTCCGAAGAGCCCGAGAGGCATGAGTTATGAAAAATTATATTAGCTTAATAGCTAGTACTTTTATACTATATCTTATAGAAATATGTTTGTCAAGTGTTTCCCTACAATTTTTCTCAGGGCCTTACTTGGGTATATTTCCATTTGAATTTCTACAGTTTTTGATATATTTTTTCTACGTCATAATCCGGCGCCATAGTTGCTGCAATTTCATATATCTTCCTGATATTTTCCGGCTCTTCTTCCAGCATATCAGATGTTTCTTCTACGGAGTTGCCTTTTTGCAGTTTCTTGATTACCTGACGAATTAGTTGCAGTTTTTCGCCCTGCTCCAAGCCTTCTTCCAAACCCTGTTCCAGACCTTGTTTTCGTCCCTGCTGTAATTTATTTTCCAGTTCTTTTTCAATTTCATCTTTCATTAATTCACGCAATGCTTCACACATCTCATTTTGCCTCCTTAACAGACTATATACCTGCTTATTTGCATTTACACTTACTTGAAGTACCGAATCAATATTGCTCCGTTCATTCTTACTTTCCAAATAATGTATCTGTTCCAAAAATAGTTCTGCATCCTGCATCTCTACCTGTGTAGTCAATACCCGCAGGCTGCAATGAGCTTTTCTTTCCAACTGACTTGTTACTACAACTTGTACTGGAAACGGAACTTTTCCTCTTACATAATAAATTCCAGGATACATTTTTTTCAGGATATATCCTTCTTTTTTCAGTTCCTGAAAAAGTGCCTTCGGATAAGCATTCCGAAAAAAGGATACGGTCACCTCAGATGCTGGAATTTTATTGACTGCTATCCCCTGCGCCTTATATAAGCTGGCGTATCCAATTACCTTAAAGAAGGAATCTATCGTCAATTCATCTCCCGGTCCCTTATACTCTAAAATATTGTGTCCCCTCATAATATGACCAATTTCATTTTGTAACGTCCGCTTCCAATCCATCTTTTTAATAATCACAAGATCAATCTGAAGTGGTTTCTTACTCAAATTATACTCCGGAATTAATTCCAGTACATCCAGATCTTGTCGCAGTTCCAGTTCTGTTGCTGCACAAAACGCCGGATGCCATTGTAATTTTTCTGTTTTTCCTGACATTTCTTCTCCTTTCTTTTGTCTTGGAGAGTATACTTTTGCAATGTCACTTAACCGCAACAACCTTTGTCTGAAAGAATTCTCTCCGCTTCATTTAATGTGAAATAAAAGCTTTGAAAATTCCTGTTATCATATCAGGTTATGTGGTGAACCCGGCGAAATGATAGAATACCGGTATACTTCTGACAGGCTATATGCCATTGAAATGTATATAGAAATATCAAGCTTTGATTGCATTATAACATGATGAAATGAAAATGTCAGTAAAAAAAGAAAGCATCTGCCCTCCCTTAATCGGATAAGCAGATGTTTTCCATCTCAATTTCTTTCAACTTCTATTTTTGTATCTGTCACATGCATCTTGCTCCGCACTTGGTACAGAATTTTGCCCCGGGCATAATTTCATTTCCACACTGTGAACAGAACATTTTCTGAGCTTCCTCTACTTTGGCACCGCATTTCGGACAGAATTTTGTGCCGGATGCAAGTTCGGCACCACAATTATTGCAATAACAACCACCTTGTTCCTGTTTATCTCTATACTTCATTTTACTTGTTGCACCAATTGCATCAAGTTCCTGTTTCATTTCTTCTAATACTTCCAAAGAACCTTTTATAAAGAAACCATTTCCAGCTTCAATTTCATCAATACATTCTTTTGCTTCCCTAAGATCTGATCCTGTATATTCTCGAATCAATTTAATCAGCTGAACCTTCTTGTCTCCTGTAGATGTAATAATCAATGCTGCTTCTGTGTCCATTTCTACATACATATCATCTTCATCCACATCTGAATCATTTTCATTCATATCCATTTCATAATCTGCTCCAAGATTATCCAAAACTTTTATTAACTCTTCTACTCTTTCATTTCTGGCTGAAATTTGAAATCCATTATTTTCTGACAAATCATTTAAAAGTTTTAATTCCAAATCTTTTCTATCTAATCCAAGTATCTGATGATATGCTTCGATTACTTTTTCTCCCTGATCTCCTAATGAAAAAATTGCAATAGATGTATTCATTTCTGCATCATCTTCATCTTGCCAATTCTTTTGAATATAAGTAAGTGCACCTGCCTCATCCAATTCCTGTTGCATCTGCTGTAATAATTCTAAAGACTCTAATGTACACACGGTTGACTGTTCATCTAAAATATTGCCATTAATTAAATTGCTTAACTCCGTATAATCTGACTGCAGATATTTTTGAATAATTGATATAATCTGTACCGGGTTAGGACCAACATCTGTAATTACAATTCTATATTCCGGTATCTCCTGCTGTACTCCCTTATTTCCAAACTCCCTTTTTACAAAAATGTGTCTAATGCATAAACCCTTATAATTATTCGCTTTTACCACTTTTATACATTTTCTATTCATTTTTTGCTAATGGGGAGCTTATTTTTTTATAAGTTGTCGTGCGATTTATTAGAATGGAATTTTTGAAAGGCTACTTCACTTGGATGGTGAGGTAGCCTTTTCAATTTGTCCCTGTATTATTAATAACCAATTACTTCTTTTGATATTTCATTAATTACTGATTGAGGTATCATATCAATACTTACTGTATACACTTTGTTCATACGAGGATTATATATACCTAGATTCTTTACGCTCTTAAACTCTTTATGAATTGAGTGCATACCCATGATATAATATACCAACAACTGCAAAGTATATTTTGGCTTTGGTTCATCCTTTGACACTTTAAAATCCCATAATGTATCTTTTGTTAAATAGTCTCCATCACCAGTAGAGATAGTGTCTGTGTATCCGCCTTCAAATGTAAATCCATCTTTTGTTATAGGTCCATATTCTTTCCAAAAAGACAAACTACGATTAATCATTGTTACAATGTTTTCAATTGTATCTTTATCAGGGTTAATTTCTTCTACCGGCTTATACCCTATTACGCCAACTCTAAAACAAACATCGTATCCTACCAATTTGCATGCATTTGTTATGGATTTTTTATCAAGTCCTTTTATATCTGCCAATAGACTTGTAGCATTTTTCATTGACGATTGCTTTTTATTCCCTGTAAATAAATCCAACGCCATAGCACCTTTTAATGATATTGAAAAGGCTTCCTCTTTTTGGGCACCCATCATAAATCGGGTCATATAATCAACTGCAAGACCAACTAAACTTGCATGCATATTCTCATTTTCATTCAATGTAATTCCATCATCAAGTTGGGTTATCATAAGTTCTTTTTTGTTTATGTATCCACCACGGGGTTGTTTTATCATGCTAATTCGTTTGGTTACTGAGTACATTCGTTTGTACCTCCAATATTCTCATTATGCAAATCTTATAATATTTTATCACATGACAAGAGGATTGTGAATGATTTGCTTATATTATGTTCGATTATTTTCGTTCTTTGATGACTGCTTCTATAATGGCTATGTATTTTTGTGGTAAGTTAAATACTTTGTAAAGTTCCTCATCGGTATAGATGTGCCGTCATTTAAAATGCCTTCCATCTCCTGAAGAATCTCTGGAGTAACATCCTCACAGTGATATATTTGCTGAATATAATCTCCTATCTCCCCCCAATTTATATGTTTCTTCTTTTTTTCACATAAAATCAGTCCATAATAGCCCTTACAGCTCCACATAAAATCATTACGGATTCCTGTAAATTCTGCTTTTGCAGCCGAAATGTTTCCCTGATTTAGTAATGTCATGGCATTTTTATAACGGTTATCCAGACCATCTCTTCCACTTCCTCTGGCAACAGCAGCAGTCAGATTGATATTTTCAATTGTTTTCTTCAAATCCTGATGAATATTTTCAATATGTTCATCTGTTTTCTGAAACTCTTTTGATAAATTATGTACCAGGAAAAGATTATCACATGCCATGCATTCATACTTTTCCTCTCTGTATATTATTTTCTCAATGAGGTGATACCTATGTCAGAAAGAATTAATCAACACCTACCCCTAAGTTTTCATTCTGTATATAACTGAATCTATATAGCCACATAGTGTTCCCATGAATCGTTATAATCGTAATCTCACCTGGGCTCCCCATTGCTCCAGGATGAGCAAAAGTCCAAGCAATAATATCATGTTCCGATATTTCATCAATATTCTGCATTGTAAAATAAATAGGTTTATTCGTTCTATTCTGTATCAATTTCTTTTTATTTGCTCCTTACATTCATTTTTCTTTATACTGGTGTTCATCACACACAAGACAACGATGTATTCTGTAGTTATAATAATTTGCGAAATTTAAAGCAAGTTTTTTATCTTCAACAATTAATGCTAAATAATATGCAAATGGAATCAATATTTTCGGCTGTACAGAACTATCATCATACACAATTATCTTCTTTTGAATAGCATTTAAATCTGTGAAATACGCTAAATACAGACTGAACAATTCCCAATATGTTTGATTCCAAATCAAAGCCTTTTCTTCACTCGCTTTTATAATACGTGGAAAAACATAATTTGTAGAAATCATTTTTATAGTTAATCCATAATTATTACAAACAGATTCTATCACCCTATCTATATGATCTGCTGTATATTCAGAAACATTATCACGTACAATACTATTTTCATATATAAAATCATCAATTGTCATTCATATCACTTTTTTCTAAACTCATCAATTATAAGGTCATCACAACTAATTGAATCATTTTTTATTTGTGCTTTTTATTTCCGCTACCAGTTCTTCATACTTACGTTCGTCAATAATATATTTCCGTTTAATCAGTATATAAGCAGCTCCTATAGAAATTACCGGAACAGCTACAATTCCAAGACGCAATATAAATCTTTGTCCGGCATCTGCTGTCTGAATAAATTTATCTGCCTGTACAATTACATTTTCCGAAGTAAGTTCTCCTGTACCAGCTTTTATTTCTAATCCGGATATTTTCTGACTGATTGCATAAATATTGCTTATAATCAGTATTAACGCAACAACCGCCTGATCAACTGCACTTGCCAGCTTTGTTGCAAAAGATCTTACTGCTGAGATAATACTGTCATGTCGTTCATGAAACCGGACTTCATCATACTCTATGGTATTATTTAACATGACAATCATCGTCATATTGAATGCCCCCTGCGAAAAGAAGATTAGAAAACCGATGATATTCAGTAAAACAACACTTTTTGGTACAATGTAGCCTACACTCATAAAAAGTATATACCCAATGACTGTAATGCTGGTAGCTGCAGTTATAATCTGATTTCGTGTGAATTTTGAGGAAAGCCACGCAAAAGATGCCTCTGATATCAGCGTTCCTAATCCATACATAATTGTAAACCAAAATACAAGACTGCCACCTACAGAATATCCAAATTCAAAATAAAAGAAATTCATTCCAATCATAATTAGAAGACCATTTCCGATTTGGAATAATAAACATGCAATTCCAATCACTATCAACTGATCATTTCTCAGGAATATATGAAACATATCTTTTAATGACAGTGTTCTCTTCTTTTCCGGTCGTTTTCTCTCTTTTACTCCAAACACTGTAAGTAGCTGGAAACCAATAAAACAAAAAGCAATCACAATCGCAGCCGTCCGATATGCCATAATCGCATTTCCAGCTACCATATCAGGGAGCAGACCTGCAACAGAAAACTGTCCGATACAGATAAAAATTCCCTGTACGGTTACCAGCCAGTTCCGTTCTCCCGGATCTGATGTAAGACTCGGCAGCATTCCCCAATAGGCAATATCATTCATTGTGTAAGTCATTCCCCATAAAAGATATCCCACTCCAAAAAATGCAACAAATCCCCATCCTTCCGGCCTTACTGTAAACAAGCAGATAATTATCAGGCTGTTTAAAATTACTCCTATAAAAATCCAAGGTTTAAATTTTCCGGCTTTCAAATGCGAATTTTCAATAATAATTCCCATCATTGGATCATTAATGGCATCCCACAGCAGACACACTACCATAATTGCTGATATTACTGCATATTGGGCAACTGTCAGTTTCATCGTATATTGAATATATGTAAGAAGAAACATAGAGACAAGTGCATACGCCATATCTCTTCCGGTTGCTCCTATACAATAGCTCCATTTTGTGCGTTTATCCAATTTATTGTTTTCCATATACGACTTCCCCCTCTCTCTATTTCTTCAGCAGTCTTTTTAAAGCCTGCAGATATTTTTTATTTGCATTGTAAACTAACATATCGATTAACTTCGGAGTTGCAATTCCACCACTGGTTGCAATCAGTCCTTCCAGATTTCCTTCTTCGACTCCCATTTTTACCATTTTAAAGGCCGGGTCCCGCTCTGATTTTCCCCGAAGTATAATCTTAAGTCCAATATGTACGACTCCACGAACAATTTTTCCAAACATTGAGACATTTACCACATCCTGATAGGAATCGTAAACCGTATACTCTCCACGCTTTTTTTCTTTGTCATGTTTCGGTTCACCGCCTAATAGCTGATAAAATTGTTCTGCACTGATTTCCATTCCATGTGGCTGCTCTCTAAAATAATCCGGAAACAGTTCTCTTTCATTTCTAAAATAACTATTTCCTACTACTTCCATATTCGCCTTTAATTGCAAATCATGTACCGATGCTCCGATACAGATCTGATATTTGCCGCTTAACATGGAAAAGGCTTTTTTCTCTACATCATAGACAGAAAAACTTCTTTCATCCAGCTCTAGTATAACTTCTTTTTCTTCACCCGGATGCAGATATATTTTTTGAAATCCCTTTAGTTCTATATGGCTTCTGATAACATCTGATTCAATCGGGCAGATATATAACTGTGCTATTTCTGCTCCACTCACTTTTCCGATATTTTTAATTTTAAAACGAATTTGTATCTTTCCACCACTATATACTTCTGGTACATTCAATTCCGAATAGGAAAAAGAAGTATAGGAAAGTCCATAACCAAACGGATATTTTACCGGAACATGGAATGTCTCATAGTAACGATAACCTACAAAAATGCTTTCCCTGTATTCTACATCATCATTCGGAGGTGCAAAATATCTCCATGCCGGAGTATCTTTTTCTGAAAACGGAATTGTCTCTGCCAATTTACCGGATGGATTCACCTCACCACTGATTAAGTCAGCAACAGATTCCCCTACAGCCTGTCCTCCGAGGTACATGTGAAGAATTGCTCCTACATTCTTTTCAAAACTAAAATCCATAGGCGCACCACCGAAACTAATTGCTGCAATATGATTTTTTCCGACAGTTTCTGCAATTTCAGCCAACAGCTCTTCCTGATTTTGAGGGATTTTAAGATTTTTCCTGTCGTATCCTTCTCCTTCGTAAGATTCTGTAAGACCGATAAAATATAGAATCACACAATCTTTTTTTCTATATTCCTGTTTCAGTTTTTCTATCGTATCCTGTAGTTGCTTTTCTCCTAATTCCTCCGTTTCATTCTGATATCCCTGTATATAAGTTACCTGATATCCTTTTTCACGTATTGCTTCAATCGCATTTGTCATCTTCGTCGGCTGGATATGACTGCTCCCACCTCCCTGAAACCGCATCTGCCTGGCAAGCTCTCCAATAATGATTACCTTCTTCTCTTTTCCAATTGGCAAAACACTATTATTTTTCAAAAGTACTGCACTTTCATTTTCCAGTTTACGTGCCACCTGATTCTGTTCTTCCATATCTACCTCATAATTTTCTTCTATATTTTTATGAAGTGATACAAAATTCTGCAGAACATTCTTAGTCCAGTTATCCAGTTCCTGATCCGTAATCCAGCCATCCTTATACGCTTCTTTTAACACATCTGTGTGGAAGCCTTTCGGATCTGGCATTTCCAGTGTCAGACCATTTTTCATACAGCTTACAATATCATTTGCTGCTCCCCAATCCGACACCACACCACCTTGATATTTCCATTCTTTTCTCAGAACATCTGTCAGTAAGTATTTATTTCTTGCTCCAAATTCGCCATTAATCCTGTTGTATGAAGCCATTACAGAAGTCGGTTTTGCTTTTTTCACAACTTCTTCAAAAGCCGACAGATATATTTCCCTAAGAGTTCTTTCATCAATCTGGCTATTGGATGTCATTCGTCTTGTTTCCTGTGAATTAACAGCATAATGCTTTAAACTCGTACCTATTCCAAGGCTCTGTACACCTTCGATATATCCCGTTGCCAGCTTTCCTGTCAAATACGGATCTTCACTGAAATATTCAAAATTTCTTCCGCATAAAGGAGAACGCTTGATATTGATTCCGCAGCCTAGCACAATGGATATCTGCTCTTTTTTTGCTTCTTTCGCAATCGCTTCACCCATCTTTTTAACAATAGCAGGATTCCAACTGCAGGCTATTGCACTTGCAGTTGGAAAACAGGTTGCTGGCTTACTGGTTTCAATATCCCCAATCTTTTCCTGTTCCAGTTTTCGAATCCCATGTGGTCCGTCTGTCATCATAATAGAGGGGATTTTCCCATTACAGTCATAAGTATGCCAGTCACCAACACCGCCTAAAAGCCGGATTTTTTCATCTATTGTTAACTGTTCGCATATTTTATCAATGTTCATGGCTTATCCCCTCTTTCAAAGTCCATATCTAATGCCAATATTCTGTCGAAGTTGTTATCCATTGTGATTCATCTCTGCTTGGATATGTATCTGAGTATTTTTCTGCACGTTCTATCATTCTGATATACGCTTCAGCAGAATTAAATGTTGCATTAATATCCACAATATTGCTATTGGTTGACATCTTTTTCCAGAAATCTGGTACTAAACCATAATGTGCAACACCACGATCACCGTTAACATCAAATGTGACATTTCCTGTAGTTTGTTTATTAACCTTTGCTGTTACTCCATCCGCATAAATTCCCGGATATAAATCTGTAAAAGTGTCATAATCAACTGTATCGAAACTTTCTTGTACTTTATCAAAGTTCGGTAACATGCATGCACCATTAACATCGCTTCCATACGGTATTCCAAGAATCATGTCATCTGACTCATCATCGTTCATGTTATACCATGTAGTCGGCACTTCGTATGGTCCGTCATATTTAAAGTAATTTTGATTATCCAATATTCCTGTAGTCGGTGTTTCTGAATTATTACTCAGTTCTATCATATATTCCAGATAATCCGTTGCACATCTCTGATGTCCTGTTGTTGTTTCCCACATCATAGGTGATATAATTCCACCAAGCTGATATATTTTTATCATACGTGGAATATCCAATTGTTCCCATGCCTCATCTTCTGGATTAAACATATCCAAAATTCTTGTATGAGAACATATAATTCCCGGATATTTTTCTTCCCATAAGATATCCAAGGTATCATTTAAGGACTTGTCACTCATGTGATCAAGTTCTATAATCATGTGTCTGTTTATCATCTGATGAATCATCCATTTTCCAGTCTCTGTAAGTCCCTCAACATTGGCATGTCCCTGTGCATCTTCTGGAAGATCTGCTTTCGGCTGTTTGTAGAATACTCTTGGATTGGTGCTTACCTCTGGTTGATAAAAATCTGATGTTTTCAGGTAATTCATAATACTGAATATTTCCCCCTGATATAACTGACATCCACCGAAACCGTTATTCAATGCATGTATCATATAAAAACTTCTTATTCCCAGATCATATACTTCATCCAATTGCTTTTCTATATTTTCCAGACCTGTGTTCATTTCTTCTTCTGTGATTTCTCCAGCATTATATTTTCCAACAAAATCCGTATCTGCACCAAAAATTGTGTCTACTTCAATTCCTAAGAATACAGCCATTTTGCCCTGACTGATCACATCTCTTGCCTGTTCGGATGATGTTACAATTCTAAACCATCCTTCATTCGGTCCACCACACTGTGCATCTATATAATCCTGCATTTTATATACATACTCTATTTCCTGTCGGATTGCGTCCATATCATTTGTTACGCCATTTTTATAAGGCGGAAGTACATTGGTAACTTTTCCTAATATTTCATTATTTACGCACTGATGTACCAGCACTCTTTGCCCCGCCAGATAGGAACGCTCCAGCCATTTATAGTATGTCTGTTCGTGGTTTGTAGAATAACTTGTAGGCCAGTAACTAAAATTTGGATATCCCGATGTATTATGTGTCGTTGCACCATCTACTGCTTTTCCCCAAATATCATACGCTCCATTTACTCCATGCAGATCCGTACAATCATTGAGTGCATCTGCAATTCCCAGGGGACTAAATGCATCTCCATTAAATACAACTTCTCCTGATCCTTTGTTATGACACAAATGTGCATGAGTATCTGCTGTTCCGATAATGTTTTCACCACTTGACGGTCTCGCCATCACGTTCGATGTCGTTATTGGATTCCCATCCCCGTCATAAAAATCAATATTTATATCGGCTTCCGGAAACGGATTATTTCCTTCTGTAAGTTCCAGTTCAAACCGGCATGTATCATCCACATTGTCTTTCCAAACCAGTGAAGTTCCCTTAATTCCAACATATTTCTTTTTAACATAAGAATAAAAAGAAAAGGAATTATCTTCATACTGCTCTACTTTAAATCGCGTCTTATCTGACAATGTCTTATTTCGGACAATTGCATTAAAAGTGTTATATGTGAGATACTTGCTATCCTGATCAAAAAGAATATATTCTCCCAAGTCAGATGCTTTAAAGTAGAATGTCATTCCACTATCGGCTGTATCTGCCTGAGCTTCATATCCTGCTTTATTTCCAAGCAAGTATTTCCCATTACTGATAGACTTGATTTTAAAATAATGATTGGCCAGTGAATAAATACTTTGTTCCGAAGAACTTTCTGTCTCTGCTGTTGCTGCATAACAATTACTTGGATATGCAAAACCACCAACAGAAGTTCCAACTAACAGCATTGCCAGTAAAAAAATTACTTCTTTTCGTTTCATAGCATCTATCTCCTCTCTCTTAATCTCTTAATTGCATTTTATCTATTTCCGGCATATAATTATATTGATTTATCGTGTTTTATGTCAATTTATCGTGTTTTTGACAGGAGGAATTACCTATGTATAAAATGAAGTCAGACATCAATTTTTCACTCACACATGAAATGTTGGAAAATGCAGAAAATGAACGGATACATACATCTTATGCACAGGAAAAAGCAATTCTCGAATGTGTTTCAAACGGAGATATTCACGCATTGGAGAATACCTATTATTCTCTCCCAACAACTGTTTACGGAAAGATGACCTCTTCCAATTCCAAATTAAAATTACTTTTTTATGCAAGTATTGCTAATACAACTTTAGTTACCAGATATGCCATCGAAGGAGGACTTAATGAGGAAACTGCTTTTTCCTTAAGTGATGTATATATACGAAAAATGGAACAATGTACCGATGTTGACGCTTTAATGAAATTAAATGAACAGATGGCTATTGAATTTACGCTTCGTGTTGCTGAAGCAAAAAAGACTCCAAAAAGCTACTATTCACCAGCTATTTCTCGCGTCATTGATTATATCTATCATGGTAAAAATAAAACCTTAACCTTAAATCAACTGGCATCTTTAGTTAATTTAACACCTAAATATCTGTCTGCCCTGTTCCATAAAGAAACCGGACAGACGCTTACTGTTTTTATCCATAAAGTTCTTATTGAAAAGGCACAGAATTTACTGGCACATTCCGACTATAGTCTGGGTGAAATCAGTACTTACTTGAATTTTTCATCTCAAAGTTATTTTATTTCTATTTTTAAGAGATACACTGGTATAACTCCCGGACAATATCGTAAAATGCATCGCCAGATTAGTTGGTAAAATAGAAAATAACATAAGAATATCGATGATTAAACGTTACTATCGCCAGAACTTTTCTCGTCTTGAAGATAAAAGAAAGCTACCAGTTTTTCCTCTGATAGCTTTCCATTCATTCTTATTCTGTTGGGAACATCGCTGCTTCCAGCTTATTCATCTCTGTATCCGAAAGACCATATTTTCCTGAATTATCTTTTTCCACGGATACTTTTACAGTAACAGTTTTTCCATAACTGTTCTTTTCAAGACTCTTCTGGACACTTTCTGTTAATACGGCTGCAAAGACTTCCGGATCATTTCCATCCAATCCCTGCTTTATTTTTTCATTGCTTACCCCTGTAGAGCTTTGTTGCAATGTCTGAAATACATTGGATGGTTCAACTTGTACACTTACTGTATAAACTCCATCCTCTTCTTTCACATCCTGTACTTTGTATTTTGCCAGTTTCTTTACTTCTGTCAGTTTTTCCGTATAATCAGCAATTCCTTTATCCGTAATGTTATCGGAATCATCAAATTGCTATTGGATGCTCTCATTAAAATCCTCTTCGATTTCTTTGCATCTTTTTCCGAGAGTTCTAACAGATTCGCATAGTCCTTATATTCTCCATGATAGTATGCATCAAGAGAACTTTGGACGTAAGATTTGGCATCGAAGTCTGGTTGTTTAGAGCACGCACTAATCCCAATACTTAACATTATCGTTCCCAAAATCATTAGATACTTTTGTAAGTTTTTCATCCTGTTATCCTCATACTTTTACTTCACAAAAAAATCCACAAATTTTCCGGCCTTTGATGGCAGTTTAAATTTATATTCTTGTCCTTCATACTTGAAAGAAAACTTTCCACCAAATAATCCGGCTTTTCCTTGGATATTTTTCATATTTGGAATATAAATTTTTGCCCATCGTTCATCATACGAATTATCAATGTTAGCATGATGAATATATAATATATTTTCATTTATACTTAGCAATGCTAAACCTCTGATACTTCATATTGTCTCTTCTAATTTTCCAAGTAAATCATTCATTCATTGGCTTATTACAACAACTGTTCCAACTAATTCCTCTACTTCATTTTTAAACAGGATAAAAGTCGAATTTTAAGAAATGGCACTATATAACTCTATATAGCACCATTATCTCTTAAAAATTTCTTATACATCTCTTCAATTTTCTTCAAATCTTCATGGTGCAAATCACCTATTTTAAAAATAAAACTGTCTTTTGTAAGAAGTGTTACTTTTGATACTCTTGCAGTAGAAGCCAATCTTAAACCAGCTTCCTCCCAATAAATAATTGGTGTATCATAAGGATCTTCTTTCCTTGCTTTGTGTTTGGTGATTTTAACTGATAATACACCAAGAATATTTTCATCAAGTACAACAACAGGTCTATTTATTGATTTGCTTTCATCTTCCTCTAAAGGAAATTCCACAAACCACACTTCACCTTTGTTCACTATTTAACACCTTTCTCCTTTTTCATTTGTTCAAACATATCATTCCATTCAGATTCATCATTCCATTCGTCAGCAGATGATATGACAGCTTTGCCTTCTTTATTATAATTTGTGTTCTGCATTGCTAACTTATATGCTTGTAATCCATAAATTCCAGTATTCATATCAGGCTTAAATGGTAATGCTTGCTCCCTTACTGCCTGTTTCGCAGCCATAGTAAAGAAAGTAGTCATATCAAGTCCAAGACTGGACATAAGTTCTTGCAATTGAGCCTTTAACGTTTCATCAATTCTCATTGTTACATTTGTATTTGCCATATATATCACTCCTTTCTTAATATTATTATATTCTCCATTTTTGCCTTTGTCAATACAATGTATTAACATTGCACATGAAAATTAAAATTACTTGGCATTTTTAATCGAACATTTTCAGTTCTGGCATATATTTCTGTATTCAGCCTGCATTACGTCTACTATTGTGGATTCGAAGAATCTGTCTGAATATGGCTCATAAAATAATGTCTTCGGTATTGATTCGTTGATATAGGTGTTGCATTCACCAAACATATATGAACCGTATATATACCGTTCTTCCGCTTTTTTAACATTTAAAGCATCCATAATCTTTTCATGAGCTTCTTTACCATACAGTTCTTTAAGCTTTCTCTGATAATCTTTATAAGACTGGTCAACTAAAGCGTATATCTCTTGAATGATGTCGGAATAACACACTCTTCATCCATGACTATGACATACGATAAATACAGTTACAGTTTCACCAAGGTAATTGAGTCGCTCGGATTAAATAAGGAGCATCGACCACATAATCCACGAAAAACGTTTATAACCAGATGTAGGAAGGCGGATGTTGATATAAATGCTCTGAAGCAAATGGTCGGTCACTCGATTAAGGATATAACGGAATCGGTCTATACGGTTCGTGATGTAGAATGGCTAAAAAAAGACCTGGAAAAAATGCAATAAAAGGGAGCTCTCTTAATCAAAAGAAAAGCTCCCTAATAAATTACCATCTGGTTGTCAAACGTGGTTGTCAAATAAGTGTCAAACAGTTGTCAAACGACACGATTTCAACTACTTTTTACCACATCTTAATACTCTTAAAAGTGTTGATTTTACGCACTTTCTTAGAATTTACCAGCTTTTGCTGCTTCCTCAACAGAAACGGCAACTGCTACTGTAGCACCAACCATTGGGTTATTACCCATTCCGATTAAGCCCATCATCTCAACGTGAGCCGGTACGGAAGAAGAACCTGCAAACTGTGCATCAGAATGCATACGTCCCATAGTATCTGTCATACCATAAGAAGCAGGACCTGCAGCCATGTTATCTGGGTGAAGGGTACGTCCTGTACCACCGCCGGATGCTACAGAGAAGTATTTCTTACCCTGCTCGATACATTCTTTCTTGTATGTACCTGCAACCGGATGCTGGAAACGTGTTGGGTTGGTAGAGTTACCGGTAATGGAAACACCTACGTTCTCATGATGCATGATTGCAACACCTTCCTGAACATCATCAGCACCGTAACATTTTACAGTTGCACGAAGTCCGTTAGAATATGCTTTTTCATATACAACGTTAAGTTTAGCTGCTTTGTAATCATACTGTGTCTCAACAAATGTAAATCCGTTGATACGTGAAATAATCTGTGCAGCATCTTTTCCAAGTCCGTTTAAGATAACACGAAGTGGTTTCTGACGTACTTTGTTTGCTTTCTCAGCGATTCCGATTGCACCTTCAGCAGCTGCAAAGGACTCGTGTCCAGCTAAGAAACAGAAGCACTCTGTCTCTTCCTCTAATAACATTTTTCCAAGGTTACCATGTCCAAGACCTACTTTTCTGTGGTCAGCAACAGAACCTGGAATACAAAATGCCTGAAGACCTTCACCGATTGCTGCAGCAGCATCAGCAGCTCTTTTGCATCCTTTTTTGATTGCGATTGCTGCACCTATAGTGTAAGCCCAGCAAGCGTTCTCGAAACAGATAGGCTGGATTTTCTTTACCTGATCATATACATCAAGTCCAGCATCTTTTGTAATTTTTTCAGCTTCTTCAATAGAGCTGATACCATAGCTGTTTAATACAGCGTTAATCTGGTCAATTCTTCTTTCATATCCTTCAAATAATGCCATTATCTTCGTCTCTCCTTTCTTACTCTTCTCTTGGGTCAATGATCTTAACAGCATCAGCTACACGACCATACTGGCCTTTTGCTTTTTCCCATGCAGTGTTAGGGTCATCACCTTTTTTGATAAAGTCTGTCATTTTTCCAAGAGAAACGAACTGATATCCGATAACTTCGTTGTTCTCGTCAAGAGCGATGCCTGTTACATAACCTTCAGCCATCTCTAAGTAACGAACACCTTTCTCCTTTGTTGCGTACATAGTACCAACCTGGGAACGAAGTCCTTTTCCTAAATCTTCCAGACCAGCACCTACTGCAAGTCCGTCATCAGAGAATGCACTCTGAGTACGTCCGTAAACGATCTGTAAGAATAACTCTCTCATTGCTGTATTGATTGCGTCACAAACAAGGTCAGTATTTAATGCTTCAAGAATTGTTTTTCCCTGAAGAACCTCTGCTGCCATTGCTGCTGAATGTGTCATACCTGAGCATCCGATTGTCTCAACCAGTGCTTCTTCAATCACACCATTTTTTACATTTAATGAAAGCTTGCAGGCACCCTGCTGTGGTGCACACCAGCCTACACCGTGTGTAAATCCTGAAATATCTTCAATTTTTTTGGAATGAACCCATTTTCCTTCTTCTGGAATTGGAGCTGGCTCATGTTTTGCGCCCTTGGCAACAGGACACATGTTTTCGACTTCCTTCGTGTAAATCATTATAAGACTCCTTTCGATATGAAATATATATCATGTTAAACTTTGTTATACATTTAACACACCGCCCTCATTTTCTCACATTTTTTGACATTCGTCCAGTCTTTTTTACAGGAAATGCCCCTTAATTTTCTCAATTTGTTAATCTAATGCCTCCATCCGCTCAAATGCAAAGGATGCTCCGATTGCTCCAACCAGTGTCAGCAGGAATATAACGACTATCATCATAATAAATCCTGCAGTCACAGAAATGAACGCTCCCGTTGCTACTGCCACAATGATTCCGACACATAATACCAGTCCCTGGAACAGCATCCGAAGAATCGTTCTGCCCAGTTCTCCAAACATTTTCCCTATCACGACATCTGCCAGCATATTCATATAAAGCTTATTAGCATTCAGGCACATATATAAAATGACGGTCAAAATCATGTAAGACACCGGAAGTCCCATTACGATACTGCCCGGCAGCGTAATCAGAAGTCCGTCAATCAGCGCACGGATATGCTCCATTTTGGTGGCATACCACATTTTCTTAAAATTGCTGTCCGGAATCAGATAGGTGTATGGATTTGCCAGTTCCTTCGACCACTTCGTCTTATAACCGCTGAAAATAAAGATAACATAGGCAATGACGCCCGGAATTACAAACATTTTAAAAGGCTGGCTGGAAATTTTATTATAATAAGAGACAACCGCAATTGCCACACCTATGACCAGAAACAGCACCGAATTCCAGCCAAAGATAAAGAAACGGTTTTTACGGTATTCTAATACCTGCCGGTAGAAAATTGCTTTAGCGTAAGTTCCCTTATAAGCCATCTTTACATTCCGTAAATACTTTTTCTTGCCATTTCCCACTACAACCTCGCCCTTTTTCGAGCGTTTCATCCGGTCATCATAATCTTCTGCAAATTTTGCAGCATCTTCATAGAATTCTCCGGTACACTTCATCTTTTTCGCATAAAGTACCAGAAAAACAGTACTGGTTAAAAGAAGTACGGTTGCCACCACATTGATTCCTGCAGGGCCTATGATAATAAGCTGAATCAATGCAATTTCCCAGCCTATAATCGGAATCAGCTGTACCACCGGAAGCTGGATTAAGTCCACAAACACAGATAACTGCATACCTTTCACCGAAACAAAGTAGATTGCAACCAGTGCAAAAGCTGCCATTACTCCATACATAATATAAGTAAGTACGGTAAAGAACTGTTTGGGAAGTGTTTCATTTCCATAGCAGATAATCATTAACGCTCCCTCTAAAATATTTTCCAGTACACCAGCATAAAGGAAATATAAAATCATCTTATATGGTGTAACACCAAATACACCAATTCCAAGTACCAGTACAAATAGTTCAACAATAAAATTGGTTAAGAACTGCTTCATTCCGGCATGAAGAATAACTTTCTTCGGTTCTTCCGGTGCAGCAAATACAAAATGTACTTCTGACGGGCGGAACAACAGTCCTTTTCTCTTGATATAGGAAATCAGATTTGCCGGAACAATCATAACCATCAGTACGGATAAAACAGTTGCAATTCCTTCCGGGCTGTTTAATCCGAAATCGACAGACATGGAACCAAGTCCATACAATACCAATGCTGCATATAAAACAACAAATACCAGTGCAAGAAAAGTCTGTGGCCGTTTCAGGCTCCGCTTCACTTTATTCTTAATGGTCTGGGAAAAAACAAAGGAAAGACTACTCATGTTCTTCACCACCAGTCTTTGGTTCTGTCACTTCAAAGAACAGTTCTTCTATGTCTTTATCCGCAATTTCATTTTTGTTAAATGTTGCTATAATTTTCCCTTGTTCCATTACAAACATCACATCCCACAAATCTTTTACCATTTCAAGCATATGGGTACTGATAAGAATGGTACAGCCTTTCTCTTTTAACTCAAGCACAACTTCTTTCAGTTCTTTTATGGCTGCCGGGTCAAGTCCAACCATTGGCTCATCCAACATCACAACCTTTGGATGAATAGCAAGTGCACAACAGATACTGACCTTCTGCATCATTCCTTTGGACAATTCATTTCCCAGCTTCTCCTGTTTATCCAGAAGTTCAAAACGTGTCAGCAGTGCATCTATTTCTTCCTCTGTAATGTCACTGTTATATGCCCGCTTCACATATTCGATATGCTCCCGCACCGTCAGTGCTTCAAACATTGCCGGAATCTCCGGTACATAGCCAAATATTTTCTTCGCTTCCAGGCTTCTTGCCTTCATTCCATTAATACCAACACCGCCTTCATAACGAAGGAGTCCTGCAATACTCTTTATAATGGTTGATTTTCCGGCACCATTTGGTCCAAGCAGGATACCGACCTGACCATCCTGCACCATAAAGCTGACATGGTCCACTGCTACATTCTTTCCATATTTCTTAGTAAGCTCTTGTACTTCTAACATTTTCACCCTCCAAAATTCACGAGAAACACTCTTTGTAAGCTTCCCGTATATACTGCGAGAAACACTCTTTTCAAAGTTCTCGTCCAACTAAAAAGCAGCCATATGTATTACTTAATTAATACAGTAATGCATATAGCTGTTTTTGTCAACCATTCATTTCTTAATTTTCTATTGTCATTTTTCTGCAAGCAGCTACCGCAGGTAACTTCTGCGGGTAAATTTCCATCCGTTTAGTCTTCTGCTTTACTTACAATTTCATTCTTATTCTTATAAATAGAATGCGCCGGAACTACTCCACGTACCGGGGAAAGCGGATAAATATTGGTATGTGGTCCGATGACCGTTCCCGGATTCAATACGGAATTACAGCCGACCTCTACAAAATCTCCTAACATGGCACCGAATTTCTTACGTCCGGTTTCCATCTTCTCATCAGCAGATTTTACTACCACCAGTGTCTTATCGGATTTTACATTGGATGTGATGGAACCTGCTCCCATGTGTGACTTGTATCCTAAAATAGAATCTCCCACATAATTATAGTGTGGTACCTGCACGGAATTAAAAAGAATGACATTCTTTAACTCGGTAGAATTGCCTACCACCGTTCCTTTTCCGACAATTGCATTTCCACGAATGAATGCACAGTGTCGTATTTCAGCATTTTCATCAATAATTAAAGGACCATTTAAACATGCTGTCGGTGCCACGGCAGCGGATTTTGCCACCCAGATATCCTCACCCTTCTGTTCATAAACATCCGGATTCAATGTTTTTCCCAGTTCTTTGATATAATCTCCGATTCCGGCAAGTGCCTCCCACGGATAAGTAAATTGTGCAAGATAATCCTTTGCGATTGTCTCCTCTAATGTATACATATTACTGATTTTGCACTGTTCCATCTTTCTCTTCCTCTCTTTCTTCTTCCGGTTTCCGGTCAAAATCAAAACGAATTTCATCCTCTTCAAACTTCAGACAGGTATCAAATACATTTCCTGCTTTCGAAGTAAATCCGGTTATTTTTTTAGTGGTATATCCTTTTGTAAAAAGCTCTTCTAACACTTCTTCAGCCAGTTCCACCTTTGCTACATAACGGTTCACCCGGAATCCGCAGTCACATTCATAGTACCACTGGCTTTTCTTTAACAATGCCCCACACTTTGGACATTTTACTTTTGTCTCTTCCGGTTTCGGACGCTCCGGAAAGTCAAATTCAATGCGTCCATCCTCGGTAAGCTTCAATGGTGCATCAAATTTCTTGCCATTCTTAGACTTAAATCCTATTATAATTTCTGTCTTTCCTGTTAGTAAAAGTGCTTTTACCTGAGTTTCCTTTAATTTTACTCCGGCTATTTTACCGATTGAGAAACGGCAGCTATCCTCTTTGTTTCTGTCATAATTGGCACAGCCATAGCCAAATGGTGTCTGCACAATATCACCCTGACACAGTGGACATTTTACATCTTTTACCTTCTTTGCTTCCACATGCTCAAAATCAAATTTCAGGACTTTCTTTCCATTCTCATCTTCTCCAAGCATCAGGCAGGCATCAAATTTCTTCTTATTCTTTGAAGTAAATCCACGAATCGTTCCGGTTCTTCCATTGGTCAGAAGCTCCTTCACCTGGGCGGTGTTTAAATCTTTCCCGGCTATTTTGCCAATGGCAAACCGGCAGCCAGCCTCATCTTCCGCTTTATAATTGGCACAGCCATAACCAAATGGCTTTATTTCTATTGCTCCGCCACACAACGGACAACTTACGCCCTCTATGGTCTCCGGCTCATTCTGTGAAAAATCAAAGGTTATATTCGGTTTCCCTTCTTCATCCTTTGTCATCACAAGGCAGGCAGAAAACTTCTTCTTATTCTTCGAAGTAAATCCTTTTAAGACTCCGGTTCTGCCTTCGCTTAATAACTGCTTTACTTCTTCATCGTTAAGCTCTCTTCCGGCGATGGCACCAATAGCAAAACGGCAGCCACTGCCATCTTTATTATAATTTGAGCAGCCATAACCAAAAGGTGTAGTCTCAATCTCGCCGCCACAGACCGGACAGGTTGCTCCGATTTTAACCTTTGCCTTCATATCTTTGGCATTGCTGCCAGCCAATGGCCGGATCTGCCCGGCAATCTGGCTGGTGAGATTCTCATTTATCATGGAAACTGTTTCTTTCCGGATAAATTCCTCTAACTTCTCCCGGTAATCTTCCATCGGAACCGTTCCCTGGGTAATGCCATCCAAGCCCTTTTCCCAGGAAGCGGTCATCTTGGGATTCAAAAGTGCCGGAACAGTCATATTCACCACTTCATAAACCATCTCGCCTAAGGCTTCCGGCGTCAGCACCTGTGTTTTCTTATTCAAAGCAAGGTAGCCGATACGCACCAGCTTCTTGATGATTTCTGCCCTTGTAGCAGAGGTTCCAATTCCGGAGCCTTTAATCTGTTCTCTTAATTCCTCTTCCTCGATTAACTGTCCCGCATTTTCCATGGCAAGCACCATGGAACCTGAAGTATAACGCTTTGGTGGAGAAGTCTTTCCCTCTTTTACCAGAAATTCTTTTACTTCTGCGGTATCTCCTTCTTTGAGACTATCTGCAAGTTTTAGTAATGCTGCGCTGTTCTTCGGATTGTTTTCTTCTCCGTCGCCATCTTCCTTTTCCCGCTTTTCTTTGGTATCCGGTCTTCCGGCAATTTCAAGATATCCGGGAACCTTTAATACTTTTGCCCCGGCAAAGAAAGATTCCTTTTCAATTCCGATGGTCAGCTTTACCGTCTGATACTGTGCCGGCGGATAGAAAATACTTAAGAAACGCCGCACGATCAGTTCATAGACCCGCTTCTGCAATTCCGTCAGCGACTTATATTCATTGACCTGTCCGGTTGGAATAATAGCATAATGGTCTGTAATCTTACTATCATCGGTATAACTGCTCTTTCCGATATTTTTATATAAACCATGCTCCATAATATTTTGTGCAAAAGGAGCAACCGGATCAAAGGAACGGAGTCCTCTGATATTCTTACTGATTTCTTTTGCAACGGCAGAAGATAATACTCTTGCATCTGTTCTCGGATAAGTAGTCAGCTTTCTTTCATATAAGTCCTGTGCTACCTGCAGCGTCTCGTCCGGGCTGATTTTAAACCTTTTCGAGCACTCTGCCTGCAGCTCCGCCAGGTTAAATAAAAGCGGTGCACGTTTCTTTGTAATTCCTTTATCTACTGTTTTTACAACCGCTGTTTTATTAGTTAAATCTTCAATTAACTTTTCTGCATGTATTTTTTCTTTGAATCCATTCTCTTTATAGAGCAACGGAGACGCATAATAAGAAGAACCTTCTACTGCTTTCCATTCGCCTTCTATCTCTGCATCAAAAAAATTCCCCACTACCCGGTAAAATGGTGTCTCTACAAAATTACGGATTTCCCGCTCCCGGATTACAACCATGCCAAGTACACAGGTCATGACACGGCCAACTGCAATTGCAGTATAGGACTTGGTTCCTGCAGCATCATTTAAAAGATTTCCATATTTTACAGACATGACACGGGAAAAATTAATTCCCATGGCATAGTCTTCAATGGTACGCATAATCCCGGAATTAGCAAGATTATCATAATCCGCCATTGGTCTTGCTTCAGCAATTCCTCTTTTAATTTCTTCCTCCGTCTGCGAATCTATCCATACCCGCAGCTCTTTCATACCTTCACGGACTCCACCGAACCGCCGGATATTCTCTTCAATGGTCTGTCCTTCTTTTCCGGCATCGCCTGCCCAGTAAACGGTATCAATATCTTCCCTGTGTAAGAGCTTATGTACGATGTCATACTGTTTGCTTACAGATGGTATAACATTATATTTATAATCTTTTGGAAGAAATGGAAGATCTTCTAACTTCCACTTCTTATATTTTATATCATATTCTTCCGGATATACCATTTCCACCAGATGGCCAACACACCAGGTAATGGCATAATGATTGTCTTCGATATATCCGTCATTTCTGCCGGATACGCCAAGAATTCGTGCAAATTCCCGGGCAACACTTGGTTTCTCCGTGATAATTAACGACTTACCCAACCGTTATTTCCTCCAATTTCTGTGCCATTTCTATTATTTTGTCTTTTTCAATCATTTGACTTTACTGTCATTTTTAGCTTTCCGGCACTTTATAATTCCTTCATATCGATCAGGACAAATCTTTTATCTTCTTCTGCCATCTGTTTTAAATCCTCTGCAAATTCCTGTGCGGAAAACATATAAAGATATTTTGCGGAAATTTTTGCCTGTTTCAGATTATCAAGCAATGCTTCACCTGACGAGCGGGTCATATAAGGCTCTGACCAGTTACAGATTCCGACAATGCTCTCACGGACACTGTTCTGGGCGACAATATCGATATTGCCCTTCTTTCCAACCCAGGTTCCAATCCGGTGAATGTCAATCGGAAGTTTACCAATACGATTTAATAAAGTCAGATATTCCCGGCAGACCTTGACAAAATAACGGTTCATATAGTCATCTAAATCCTTTTCAATATAAGTATCATAAAATTCTTCCGGTGCCATCATATATAAGTCCGATAAATGTGGATAGACAAAACGGAACCAGAAATTCACATAAGTATTGGCAATGCGGTAAACACCCTTTTTCGTATTCTCCCAGCCACCAGTATCAAAGGAAACCACCTTTTCTACCACATCAAATGCCATCAGATTCTTCATGTAGACACTGATTTTTGCTCTGGAGAAGCCTGTCTT
Organism: Roseburia sp. OM04-10BH; assembly: GCF_003462605.1. NCBI lineage: Bacteria > Bacillati > Bacillota > Clostridia > Lachnospirales > Lachnospiraceae > Roseburia > Roseburia sp. OM04-10BH. Next base: position 229,832 of record NZ_QTZI01000004.1, on the reverse strand, counting down.
TAAAAAAAGGTCATTCAGCTTATTATTTCCCGAAGCCAATGCTGCAAGTATTGTATTATATACAGAAAGTTCTCTTAATTCAATGCTGATATAATTTTCTGCCTCATGGAACAGGAAGCCATCCGGAGACAAAATATGCCGACAGACATTTTCCTTAATACTCTTTTTGGAATTCCAGCGTGTAAGATAACCCGGCACACCTCCAATAATTCCATAGACCTGCACTGCCTGACTGGTTCCATATTCCGGGAAATGTCGAACCACATCAAGAAATGTCGCATCCTCCATGCGGATGGCTGCGTCTACCTTCTTTAAGTATTCACCATATTTTTCTCTGCAGTCTTCCTCTACCCATACCAGTGAAGAGCTGGTCAGAATAATCATAACAGGACCCGGATATAATTTCTTTGCTTTCAGTTTCAGAATGCTGTTCATAAAGCCAACATCTTTTCTGGCAATATACTGGAATTCATCAATAACAACCACAAGCTTGGTCGGGTCTCCACTCTTGATGCGGTTAAAGAATTCATCATAACTATAGCGTGTCAGACGAATTCCGTATTTTGTTTCCACTTCCTGCCCCATCTGCAAAACCTGTTCCCTTTCGGATGCCTGTCTGGCGCGATAGTAAAAAAACTTTTTCTCCTTACAGAATTCTTTTATCAACTGCTCTTTCTGGCAGTTATCTCTTCCATATAAAAGAACAATCTGATTGCCGGACTGTCCATATACCTCTTCTAATTTTTTTAATTCGGATGTCTGAATCATCATTGGTAATATCCTCCAAAATTTCTAATTCTAAGAAGTCACTCTAACAAAAATAATATCACATTTTAATTTTTCTATCAACGCCAAAACGATAAAAAAGCCATACTGCTTTCCTGCAATATGACTTTTCTATCTTCATTTTGTTACATATTTTGCTGCTTATTTTGCGGTAATGTAACCCTGTGCTTTTAAAAGTTCTGCACAAAGAACAGCTCCACCAGCCGCACCACGTACGGTATTGTGGGATAATCCTACGAATTTCCAATCATATACGGTGTCCTCACGAAGACGTCCAACACTGATTCCCATACCGTTTTCATAGTTAACATCCATAGAAACCTGTGGTCTGTTGTCTTCTTCTAAGTACTGGATAAACTGCTTTGGTGCACTTGGAAGATTTAATTCCTGTGGAACACCCTTGAAGTTTACTAATTTTTCGATTAACTGCTCTTTTGTAGGGTTCTTTTTGAACTTAACAAATACAGCTGCTGTATGTCCGTTTAATACCGGAACACGGATACACTGGCAGGTAATAACCGGTGATGTAGCAGGTACAATGACACCATCTTTGATTTCACCCCAGATACGAAGTGGCTCTTTTTCGGATTTTTCTTCCTCTCCACCGATGTATGGGATAATATTTCCAACCATTTCCGGCCAGTCCTTAAAGGTTTTTCCGGCACCGGAAATTGCCTGATAGGTAGTTGCTACTACTTCATATGGTTCAAACTCTTTCCATGCTGTAAGAACAGGAGCATAACTCTGGATGGAGCAGTTTGGTTTTACTGCAACAAATCCTCTCTTGGTTCCCAGTCTCTTGCGCTGGAATTCGATTACTTTCATATGTTCCGGATTGATTTCAGGTACTACCATAGGAACATCCGGTGTCCATCTGTGTGCACTGTTGTTCGAAACAACAGGAGTCTCTGTCTTAGCATATGCTTCTTCAATTGCTTTAATTTCATCTTTAGTCATATCTACAGCACTGAATACGAAATCAACTTCTGCTGCAACATTTTCTACTTCATTAACATTCTTTACTACAATATTTTTAACGGCTTCCGGCATTGGAGTATCCATTTTCCAACGATCTCCAACTGCTTCTGCATAGGTCTTTCCTGCACTTCTTGGGCTTGCTGCAATTGTAGTTACCTCAAACCATGGATGATTCTCCAGAAGAGAGATAAATCTCTGACCTACCATTCCTGTTCCACCTAAAATACCGACTTTTAATTTGCTGCTCATTTCTTTTTCTCCTCACGTTTTTATGTTCGTCTATCGCGAACAGTTGTCTTTCTGATAAATATACTATCCTATTTATACAAAAAATGCAATTCACAATTTATCAAAAATTACTAAGTGAATTGCATTTTTCTTATACATATGTACCAATTTTTTAAAATAAGCTACTTATTTTCTACGCCTCTTCCGGCAGATTCAACTCATCCTGCCAGTCCTTTGACAGATATTCCTTATGCAATGCAATGACTTTTTCCATTGCGTCTTTACCAGGCGCACCAACAGTCAGACGTTTATTAACACAGGTTTCCATGGAAATTGCTTCATAGATATCTTCTTCAAATACCGGACAGATTGCCTTTAACTCATCCAATGACATATCATCAATGGCAATCTTCTTATCCAGACAATAAAGCACGATTCTTCCTACAATACCGTGGGCATCACGGAAAGGAACGCCATGATTTACCAGATAATCTGCTGCATCTGTCGCATTGGTAAATCCCTTGTTGGCACTGTCATGCATTTTTTCTTTATTGAATTTCATAGTTGCGAGCATACCGTTAAAGAGTGCCAGACAGCCTTTTGCAGTATCCATGGCATCAAAGGAAAGCTCCTTGTCTTCCTGCATATCTTTATTATACGCAAGGGGAATTCCCTTCATTGTAGTAAGCAATGACATCAGTGCACCATACACTCTTCCGGTCTTTCCACGTACCAATTCTGCAATATCCGGATTTTTCTTCTGTGGCATAATGCTGCTTCCGGTGCTGTATGCATCGTCAATCTCTACAAACTGATATTCATTGGAATTCCAGATGATAACTTCTTCTGAGAAACGGCTTAAATGCATCATAATCGTTGATAATGCAGATAAAAATTCGATTAAGTAGTCACGGTCTGATACGCCATCCATACTGTTTAAGGTTGGTCCATAGAAACCAAGTAATTCTGCAGTATATTCACGGTCTAATGGATAAGTAGTTCCTGCCAGGGCACCGGAACCTAACGGACAGTAATTCATTCTCTTAAAAATATCCTGCAGGCGTAGTCTGTCACGGCGGAACATCTCAAAATAAGCTCCCATATGATGTGCCAGTGTAATCGGCTGTGCTTTCTGAAGATGGGTAAATCCCGGCATAATCGTCTCGGTATTTTCTTCCATAATCTTAAGAATGGTCTCAAGAAGTTCTTTTACCAGCTTGTCAGTATGCAATACTTCCTGTCTGGTATAAAGACGCATGTCCAGTGCAACCTGGTCATTTCTGCTTCGTCCGGTATGTAATTTCTTACCGGTATCTCCCAGACGGTCAATGAGCTTTGCCTCTACAAAGCTGTGAATGTCTTCGTATTCATCGGTAATAATAAGCTTTCCTTCTTCTACTTCTTTTAAGATTTCTTTTAAACAGTCTACAATATCCTGCATTTCTTTCTCTGTTAAAATGCCCTGTTTTCCAAGCATTTTCACATGCGCAATGCTGCCTTCCATATCCTGTTTATAGAATTTCTGATCAAATGATATAGACGCATTAAAATTGTAAACGAGCTTGTCTGTCTCTTTGGTAAAGCGTCCACCCCATAACTGTGCCACTCTTTTATCCTCTCTTTCCATACGGATGTCCGTACTTATTCTAAACAAAAATCCATAACTAACTTCTGAAAGTATACCTTATTTTTCATAAAATGACAACCAGAAGAAATCACTCCTGTACTGTCTGCTCACTTTCCTGCGCCGCACGTTCTCTTTTCTGTTCTTCCCGCTCCCGCTTCGAAAATACACAGCCACAATAATCCTGCCGGTACATGCCATACTCTGCCGAAATTACGGTAGAACGCTTATAGCCATCCCGTTTCTTAAAATCCGAATATAAATAGGGAATGCCATATTCTTCAGCCAGCCTTCCTCCAATCTCATTTAACTTTGCAGCATTCTTCATGGGACTGATAGACAGCGTTGTCGTAAAATAATCACAATTTAATTTTTTCGCATACTCTGCCGCTTCCCGCAGTCTTAATTCATAGCAGCGGAAACACCGTTCGCCACCCTCCCGGATATTTTCATAACCTTTTACTGTTTCATAAAAACGCTCCGGTTCAAAATTTCCTTCCACAAAGGTGACAGGATATTTCGTCGGAAATTCTTTAATAAAGCGTTTCTGCTCCGCTGCTCTGTGATAATATTCATCCTCCGGATAAATATTGGGATTATAGTACAACACCGTAATATAAAAATAGTTGGAAAGATACTCTAATACATAAGAACTGCAGGGTGCACAGCAGCTATGAAGTAAAAGTTTCGGAACTTCTCCTCTTTCTTCTAATCCGGCAATCGTTTCATCTAATATTTTCTGGTAATTTTCTTTCATCGCATTTACCTTTCCCATTCAAAATTTCTGTCGATTCTGTTCCTATTATAATCTATCCTTTTCTTCTGTCAATCCGGGTGACCAATCTCATTTTTTCACATATATTATCCTATAAACTTCTATCAGGTGAATACCATGTGCTCCATCCTTGAATTGTCCAATATAGATTATATTTATCATACGAAAGACGGCGAAACCAAGGCTCTGTCCAATATCAGTTTTAGTTTATCCAAAGGAGAATTTGTTGCTATTGTAGGTCCCAGTGGATGTGGCAAATCAACACTTTTATCCCTTATCTGTGGTCTTCTTGTCCCATCCGGCGGCAGCATTTCCTTCATGGGACACCCCCTGCAGTCAAAGGATATCTTAAATATGGGATACATGCTTCAGAAAGACCACCTCTTAGAGTGGCGTACCATCGCATCCAATGTCCAATTAGGGCTGGAAATCCAGCACAAAATGACACCGGAAAATCTTGCTTATGCCAGCCGGCTGTTAGAAACTTATGGACTTGCCGATTTTGCTGCAAAACGTCCTTCTGAGCTTTCCGGCGGCATGCGGCAGCGGGCTGCCCTGATTCGGACCCTGGTACTTCGCCCGGAGCTGCTTCTCTTAGATGAACCCTTCTCGGCATTAGATTATCAGACCCGCCTTAATGTCAGCAATGACATCGGTACCATTCTGCGGCAGGAACATAAAACCGCCATTCTTGTAACCCATGATTTATCCGAAGCAATTTCCATGGGAGACCGTGTTATTGTCTTAAGCCACCGGCCGGGCACAATCCGCTCCATTATACCCATATCCTTTGAGCCTGGTCTTACGCCTTTAGAGAAACGGAATGACAGCCATTTTAAATCCTATTTTAACTTAATATGGAAGGAATTTAATCAAAATGAATAACCCATCCTCTGCACAGCTTATGTACCTACGGCAATGCCGCAGGCATCAGCTTAAAATAAAAATCTGTCGCATCCTGATTCTTGTTGTCTTTCTATTGCAATGGGAACTCTGTGCGAAATATGGAAAAATCGACCCCTTTATTTTCAGCAGTCCCACCAGACTTATCATCTGCTTCTACCAGATGATTACCGGTCAGAAGCTCCTTTATCACATTGGAATCACCCTGTTTGAAACCTTAAGCAGCTTTTTCTTTGTTATTATTTTAACATTACTGATTGCTGCAATCCTCTGGTTTTCCAAAACCTTATCCGAAACCTTAGAGCCTTATCTTGTGGTTTTAAATTCCCTGCCCAAATCCGCGCTGGCTCCACTGCTGATTGTATGGCTGGGCGGCAATTACAAGACCATTATCATCACCGGTATGTCCGTAGCTATCTTTGGCTCTATTCTGAGTCTTTACACTGCTTTTTGTGATATGGATAAAGAAAAGATTCTTCTGATAAAGACATTAGGCGGCACCCGTAATGATGTCATGTTTAAGATTATGCTGCCGGGCTGTATTCCCACCCTGCTTTCTATTATGAAAGTCAACATTGGTCTTTGTCTGGTTGGTGTTATCATCGGTGAATTTATTGCAGCGAAAAAAGGCTTAGGCTATCTTATTATTTATGGCAGCCAGGTTTTTAAATTAGACTGGGTCATCTTATCGATTCTGATTCTCTGTCTCATTGCCATGCTGCTCTATCAGCTGATTGGAAGTTTTGAGAAGCTCTGCTTAAAGAGGAAATAAAGAAAGGCGGTATGAATTGCACCTGCTCTTCATACTGCCTTTCTCTTTCTTACTTTACAGGAAATTGCTTATGACTTTTTATGCTTCTTCGATTTCTTCAAAGTCACAGTAATCTGCTCCTGCTTCAGAAGCAAACTTAAAACTTACTTTCTCGCCCTGATATTCCACGGTAAAATCACCTTCCATATCAAGGAAAGAATGTGCCTGGGCTATATTATCCAAGAATTCTGCCATATCTGCCGGAAAGTCTTTTGCATCTGCCTCTACGCTGCACTCTTCTTCTAAGATTTCCTGCTCCACAAAGAGACGCAGGGTAAAATCATCCAAATCACTTTCATCATCAAAATCTACACCCTGAAAATAATGATTGCCGCAATTTTTAAATAAGTTCTTTACATAAGAGGTACTGGATAAAATTCTCGACTGGGATACATCCTCTGCCTCAAGATAAATATGATAGGTTATCTTCACCTGATTTTCTGCCATGGTATCTTACCTTCCTTCTTCTGCCTTGATCTGCTCTAAGAACAGCATTTCTAATTTATAATCCCGGTCCGGTTCCAACTTTTCCATATTCTTCTTTGGAATGAAACCGCCAGCCATTGCCGGATGTCCGCCACCATTTCCATAATCTGCTAATGCCTTTGCTACAACTCTTCCGGCATCTACATGATTTAATGCACTACGGACAGAAAACTTAATGCCGTCAGAACGGATTGCATAAATCACGGAAATATTAACTACATCAAGAGATAAAATAAAATCTGAAATAATTGCAATCAGCGCATCCGGACAATCAAACGGAATCGATGCAAATCCCACATCATCATAAATGTGGATATTATCGATTGCCGCACCATATGCCTTTAAATCAGAAAACTCCATTACATTTACATACATGGATTTTAACTCTTCCACATCTGCCATTGGATAGATGTATGCAAACATATCCACATCAAGCTTTGTTGTACCACGGACAAAGTCATCCGTATCCATCTTGATGCCATATGCCAGTGCTGCCGCCACATCCCGGCTCATTGGTGTATTGGTAAGATAAAAATACTCTGCAATCATTGTGGCACAGGCTCCTACACGGCGCACATCTTTATAAGCATATTCACAGGCAATTACTGTCGGATGATGGTCAATACATGCCACCTCATCCCCGATAAAATCGGTCAGATTCGCATTATATTTCTGGGAGTCTACGGTAACAATATAGTCCTCTTTCTTCATATCATCCAAATCTTCTTTAGACAAAATATCAATATGAAATGTGTCAAACATCTTTCTTGTACTCAGGCGTTCAATCTTACCATCATAACAGATATCTGCTTTAATCCCATGGTAATTTAAAAAATGCTGTAAGCCAAAGGCACTGGCAATCGCATCCGGATCTGGAAAATTATGTGTCTGAATATAAGTTCTGTGTCCTCTTAATAACTCTACTAATTGTAAGGGATCCATGTTTTATCTCCTGGTATGATTTCTTCTTATTTTAATATAGAAAGCGGATTATTTTCCTTCTGGAATTTCAATGCAAACAAAGCTGCCCCATAGCATAAAATTCCAATCAGCATAAATATTACTTTACCGGAAATTATTCCAACGACAATCTCTGCTGCTGTAACAATTCCATGCAGCCAGACAGGAAGGTTATGCAGACATGCAGCAAGTCCCGCTTCAATCAACACTACAATACATACGCTCACTACCGGAATCTTCCATACCAGTATACCCAGTACAATTTCCAATACGGCAAAAACCACAAATACACATAACATAATCAGCGCGCTGTTTTCCTTTAATTCTGCAATCGTAAACTGACTGTTCTTCTTTGCATAATTTTTCTTTGCGCTGTTAATTTTCTTCTTCATATTCTTCTTACTGTCCTCAGTTTTCTTTCCCCCTGAAACAAATTCCTTCACTTCCATGAAAAAAACTTCCTCCTTGTAATGATTTCCCTTTTCATAAGCCGGTTCATCTTTCTCCGGTTCTTACACATCTACGCCCATTATACCAAGTAACCTTTGAAAGAACAACTTTTTTCAAAAAAACATTGCAAATTTATTTTTTTCTATATATAATATTATAGTATGATTTTAATAAATAAAGGGTTGTCTGAGGAAAATATTTTATTTCGCATATAACCAGATTATTCTGCTTCCGTGGCTCAGTTGGTAGAGCGGCGCATTCGTAATGCGTAGGTCAGGGGTTCGAGTCCCCTCGGGAGCTTTTTTTGTTGTCTAAAAATAATCTAAAAATAGTATTGACATTTCTCTTTCAATTTCTCATAATACTCCTTAGTGAGTTTATTATTATTAAACTTCAAATACATTATTAGCTTCATTTTGTAAAAACTATGTAAAATCACTTTTCATGGAAAGGAAGTACAAAATGGATATTGGAAATAAAATCAAGGAGCTGCGGATTCTCTACGGTCTCACCCAGCAGGAACTGGCTGACCGTCTGGAATTATCCAAAGGATTTATCTCCCAGTTAGAGCGTAATCTTACATCTCCTTCCGTGGGTACACTTTTAGATATTATCCAGTGTCTCGGCACTACGCCGGCAGAATTTTTTGCAGATGATGAACCTGCACAGCTTGTCTTTAAAAATGAAGATTATTTTGAAAAAGAAGATGCGGAACACAGGAGCTTAATCGAATGGATGGTTCCCGGTGCCCAGAAAGATATGATGGAACCGGTACGTCTGACGCTGAAGCCCGGCGGCACATCAGACATCTATCTTCCACATGAGGGAGAAGAATTCGGCTATGTACTTAAGGGCTCCATTAAAATCATATATGGTACCCGTACTTATACTGCAAGACAGGGGGAGTCTTTTTATCTTAAGTCCAATAAAAAGCACCATATCGAAAATACCGGCAGGAAAGATGCCGTTCTTATCTGGGTTACAAACCCACCAAGTTTTTAGGAGGTTATGATGGGCAAGAAATTAATACAATTAGAAAATATTACCAAAACTTATGACGGAAATATGATTTTGGATGACTTAAATCTTTATGTAAAGGAAAACGAATTCTTAACACTGCTGGGACCTTCCGGCTGTGGAAAGACTACTACCCTGCGTCTTATCGGTGGTTTTGAGACACCGGACACCGGACGTATTATTTTTGATGGAAAAGATATTACTTCTCTTCCGCCAAATGAGCGTAAATTAAATACCGTATTCCAGAAATACGCACTTTTTACCCATATGAGCATTGCAGAAAATATTGCTTTTGGGTTAAAAATCAGCAAGAAAAGCAAGGCTTATATTCAGGATAAAATCAAATATGCCTTAAAGCTTGTAAACTTAGACGGTTATGAAAACCGCAGCATTGATTCCTTAAGCGGTGGCCAGCAGCAACGTATTGCCATTGCCCGTGCCATTGTAAATGAACCAAAGGTGCTCCTTTTAGACGAGCCTTTGGGTGCACTGGATTTAAAAATGCGTCAGGACATGCAGTACGAACTGATTCGTCTGAAAAATGAACTTGGCATTACTTTTATCTATGTTACCCACGACCAGGAAGAAGCCCTTACCATGTCAGACACCATTGCTGTCATGAATCAGGGCTATATCCAGCAAATTGGTACTCCGGAAGATATTTATAATGAGCCGGAAAATGCATTCGTTGCCGACTTTATCGGAGACAGCAATATCATTGACGGTATCATGATTGAGGATAAATTAGTCAGCTTCTTAGGCATCAAGCACGAATGTGTCGACACCGGTTTTGGTAATAATAAACCGGTAGACGTAGTCATCCGCCCGGAAGATATTGAGATTGTAGAAGCCGGCACCGGTTTTATGGATGGTGATATTACTTCTGTTATCTTCAAGGGTGTCCACTACGAAATCGAAATTATGGCTGGCGGATATGAATGGCTTGTTCATACCACCAAATATTTCGAAACCGGAAGCCATGTTGGAATGAAGGTAATTCCTTTCAATATCCAGATTATGCATAAACCGGAATCCAGTGACGAAAAGGCGGTGGAACTCGATGCATAATGCCAGAAAAAGACTTTTAGCCGGACCTTATCTGGTCTGGATTATTGGATTTACTGTACTTCCGATTCTGATGATATTATATTACGCATTCACCAACAGTGACGGTGGTTTTACCTGGGCAAATATTGCTGCAATTGCAGACCCGGTACATATAAAAGCACTCCTGCTTTCCTTAAAGCTTGGTATCTTATGTACAATTGTCTGTCTCCTGCTCTCCTACCCGCTTGCCATGATATTAAATAGTCTTCATATCAAGCATCAGAGCTTTGTGGTATTTATCTTCGTCCTGCCAATGTGGATGAATTTTATGCTGCGTATTTTAGCATGGCAGATGTTACTTTCCAATAATGGAATTATCAATGGATTTCTTTCCATTTTCGGCATTCCGAAGCTTCATATGTTAAATACCCAGGGAGCCGTTGTATTTGGCATGATTTATGATTTTCTTCCATTTATGATTATGCCGATTTACAATTCCATAGTACGTATCCGCAAAGAAACCATAGATGCGGCAAGGGATTTAGGTGCCAACAGTTTTATCACCTTCTTCCGTATCATTCTGCCGCTTACTTTGCCTGGAATTGTCAGCGGAATTATTATGGTATTCGTGCCGGCACTTACCTCCTTTGTTATTTCAGACCTTTTAGGTGGAGGTAAAGTACTTCTCATTGGAAATGTTATTGAGCAGTCCTTCATGCAGGGTTCCTACTGGAATTTAGGTTCCGGACTTTCCATTGTACTTATGATTTTTGTTTTAATCAGTATGGCATTTATGAATCGTGCCGGTGAATCAGGAGGGCATGCAGTATGGTAAAGAAAAGTTTATCAAGAATTTATCTTGCAATTATTTTCCTGTTTCTGTATCTTCCAATTGGAGTTCTGATTGTACTTTCCTTCAACAACTCCCTCTCCCGTGTAAAATGGGGCGGATTTACGACAGAATGGTACCGCAATCTTGTTTCTGACCCGACTATTATGAATGCCTTTTATACCACGATTCTGATTACCGTTGCATCTTCCGTGATTGCTACAATAATCGGAACCATGGCAGCAATCGGAATCAGTGCCATGCGGAAAAGGAACCGTCAGATTATGCTTGGTGCAACTAACATTCCACTTCTGAATGCCGATATTGTTACCGGCATCTCCCTGATGCTGCTTTTTGTCCGCTTTACAGAGCTTGGAACATCAACCGTATTGATTGCACATATTACCTTTGACATTCCATATGTCATTTTAAATGTACTGCCTAAGCTTTCCAACACCTCATCCCATACCTATGAGGCCGCCAGAGACTTAGGTGCAACACCACTTTATGCATTTTTCAAAATTGTATGGCCGGATATCAAGCCTGGTGTATTCTCCGGTTTTCTGATGGCCGTGACAATGTCCCTAGACGATTTCTCCATCACCTATTTTACCAAGGGTGCCGGTGTCAATACATTGTCCACCATGATTTATACCCAGCTGCGTAAAGGTATTATTCCTGAGATGTATGCGCTATCTACTATTTTATTCTTCCTTGCACTGGTACTTCTTCTGATTATGAATTACCGCAGTGTCAAGGATGCGAAAGGAAGGTCTTAGGAAATGAAGAAATTCTTATTTTCATTTATGCTTATTGCTGGTCTCCTTACTCTTTCCGGCTGTGGACAGAAAGAGGATGAAAATGCACTTGTTATTTTAAATTATGGAAAATATATAGAGCCGGATGTTATCCAGCAATTTGAAAAAGAAACCGGTATTACCATCAAATACGAAGAATATGAAAGTCCGGAGGAAATGTATACCAAATACAAAGCGGGTTCCATCAAATACGATTTAATCTGTACCTCCGACTATATGATCCAGAAGCTTATCAATGAAGGTGAAGTCTTAGAAATGGATTATGATAATATTCCACTTTACGAAAACATTGACCCGACCTATGTGGAATTTTCCAAGGCCTTTGACCCGGAAACGAAATACACACTACCTTATTTCTTCGGCACACTGGGTATTCTCTACAATAAAACCATGGTAGATGAAGCTGATATGGACAGCTGGAATGTTCTCTGGAATCCGAAATATAAGGGACAGATTATCATGGAAAATTCCGTCCGCGATACCTTCGTTCCTGCACTCCGGCTTTTGGACTATTCCATCAATACTACGGATGAAGATGAATTAAACGAAGCACTTTCCATGCTTTGTGACCAGAAAGATTTAGTCTACTCCTATCTGGTAGATTCTTCTGCCGATGAAATGATTGCCGGAAATGCTGCCATGGCTCTTATTTATTCCGGAGAGGCTGCCTATGCACAGGATTATAATGATGATCTTGATTATGTGGTTCCGAAAGAAGGTTCCAATATGTGGATGGACTCCTGGTTCATTCCCAAAACCTGCCAGCATAAGGATGCTGCAGAACAGTTTTTAAATTATCTCTGTCGTGAAGATATCGGTATGGAAAACTTTGACTATGTCTGGTATGCTACACCAAACACCGCTGTTTATGACGAACTGGATGAAGAGGTTCAGGAAAGTACTACTATTTTTTCTGATCAGGAAACTTTGGAAAACTGTGAAATTTTTAACAGTCTTGATGTCCCGGCTACAGAAACTTATGATTATCTCTGGAAGAAATTAAAATCTTACTAAAATATTCTGGTCTCTAAAAGATTAGAAATTTTTTAGAAAAATTTCATATTACGTTTCTTGTTATTCAAGACACAAGATGATATATTGAAAGTCCATTGGAATAATCCATGGACTTTCTTTTCTATTTATTCATTTTTACCATTTCTAACCAGGAGGTCTTTATGACATATCAACAATTTCTTACTGAAATCCAGTTACAAATTCATTCTCTGTTTGATACAGATGTTACGATTCAACTGCATAAAATCCAAAAAAATAATGGTGTTACTTTGGATGGACTCACTATTCTGCAAAAGGGCTGCAACATTTCTCCCACTATTTATCTCAATGATTATTACAAAGAATATCAGGCTGGGAAAAGTATACAGAACATTATTTTACATATCCGGGAAATTTACCGGGCTTACCGTCCCAGCAGCTCTGTCGATGTAGCATTCTTTACCAATTTTGAAAATGTACGGCACCGCATCCTCTTTAAACTAATTCACTATCAGAAAAATGAGGAACTCCTCAAAGAAATCCCTCATTTTCGTTATCTTGATTTTGCAGTTGTTTTCTATTGTCTTTTATCTAGCTCAAGTCAGGGAAACGCAACCATTCTGATTCGTTCCACTCATCTTTCCTACTGGAACGTCTCCGCAGATGCGTTATATTCTTATGCCTTAGAGAATACGCCGGCACAGCTTCCTGCTGATTTTGAACCATTAATGCCATTACTCAATAAGCTTATGCCAATGCCCTTTCCTGCCGATAGCATGGAAGAAGAATCCGAAACACCACTTTATGTATTAACCAATAAAGCCAGACTCTATGGTGCTTCCTGCATTCTCTATCCAAATCTTTTAGATTCCATTGCAGATAAGCTCACATGTGATTTTTATCTGATTCCAAGCAGCATTCATGAATTTCTGATTCTTCCTGTTCTGCCCGGAACCTGTATACAGGATTTAAATGCTATGATTCATGAAGTAAATTCCACTCAGGTTGAGGAAGAAGAAATCTTATCCGATCACGCTTATTTCTATTCCCGCTCTGAAAAGCTTCTTACTTCTATGCCAGAAGAAAGGACTACAATCTAGCATATAATTTTTCATATTCCTTTGCAGAACTGGACCAGGAGAAATTCTGCTCCATGCCACGTCTTGCGATATCCAGCCACCCGGTCCGGTTCTCATGGAATACCTGATATGCATAAAGAAGACTGTCACGCATTTCATGAGCATTATAATTGGAAAAAGTAAAACCGGTTCCGGTATGCTGATACTCATTATATGGCTCTACGGTATCCTTTAAGCCACCGGTCTCGCGAACCACAGGTACTGTTCCATAACGAAGGCACATCAACTGGCTCAGACCACAGGGTTCAAATAAAGATGGCATCAAAAAAGCATCTGATGCTGCATAAATTCTATGTGCTGCTTCTTCGGAATACATAATATTTGCCTTCAGTCTGTCCGGATACCTGCTCTCATAATAACGGAACATATTCTCATAACGTTCCTCTCCGGTTCCTAAGGCAACAATCTCAAATTTACCGGAAGAAAGCAGTTCATCCATCATATAATCTACCAGTGCAAATCCCTTCTGCTCTGTCATTCTTGAAACAATTCCAACTAACATCACATCATCCGAATACGGAAGATTCATATCCTTTAAAAGTGCCTGCTTATTTTTCCGCTTGCCCTCTTCTAAATCATTGGCATCATATAAATAAGCAATCTTTGGATCCGCTTTCGGATTATATTCATTATAATCGATTCCATTAATAATACCGCTTAATTTATAGCTGTTACTGCGAATGAGACCATCCAAGCCTTCGCCACCATCCGGAGTTGTTATCTCATAAGCATATGTAGGACTTACCGTTGTTACAGCATCTGCATATACAATACCACCCTTCAGATAATTGCCCTCTCCATAGGATTCTAATTTATCCGGTGTAAAAAGAGCATCCGGCAATCCGGTAATATCTTTTACTGCTTTTAGATTCCAGCGCCCCTGGAACTGTAGATTGTGTATCGTAAATACCGTTTTCATATTCTGGTAAAATACATTTTTCTTATAGATATTCTCCAGATATACCGGAACCAGTCCCGTCTGCCAGTCATGGCAATGAATAATATCCGGCTGGTAATTCATATGCGGCAATGCTTCTAATACTGCCTTTGAGAAAAATGCAAATTTTTCTACATCTTCGTAAATATTATTATATGGTCTGTCTCCCGCAAAATAGAATTCATTATCAATAAAATAATACTGGATTCCATCTTCCTTTGCCTCCAGTATTCCTACATATTGTTTTCGCCAGCCCAGATCTACATAAAAATGCAATATATGATGCATTTTCTTACGCATATCCTCACGGATACACATATACTTTGGCAGCATGACGCTGACTTCATATTCATTTTTTGAAAAATATTTTGGCAGTGAACCTGCTACGTCTGCAAGGCCGCCTGTTTTGATAAATGGAACTGCCTCTGATGTAACAAATAATACCCGCTTCATTTCTGTTACCCCCAAATCTGATACCCTTTTTACAAATACGCAACGCTTTCTTTCGCAGTGCATCTCGAAAACCCTTGGTTTTCTCGATGTACGGGCATTCGCCCTATTTACGCTCACACTCGCAAATACGCACTAACGTGCTCTTCATTCTGCTTCGCAGAATATTTGCTCGTTAACGCCGCAAGAAAAACAAATGTCTGCTCTGCAGCCGCTTGTTTTTCTTATGCGTCTATTATACCACGTTATGGGGGAGCAGAAAATACCTAAAATGTCTGATTCAGACACCATATTTTGCTGCCGTTTTTGTAGAAACCACCCTTTTAATACGCTTTATATTCCAGGCGGATTCTGTCTGCAATCAGTGCTATAAATTCTGAATTCGTCGGTTTACCTTTTCCATTGTTTATCGTATACCCAAACAGCTCATCAATCGTGTCCATTTTGCCACGGCTCCATGCCACCTCTATTGCGTGGCGGATAGCACGTTCTACGCGGCTGGCTGTTGTCTGATATTTTTTTGCGATTGTCGGATAAAGTATTTTTGTAATGGAATTAAGCATTTCAATATCATTTACCGACATAATAATTGCTTCACGCAAATACTGATATCCTTTGATATGTGCCGGAACTCCTATTTCATGTATAATATTTGTCACCTTACTTTCCAGATCCTCCGGTTTTGCCGAAGGCTTTTTCTCATATGCTCCGACTTTTTTTGATTCCGCAGCATTCATTCCCCGGAGCACTCTTGTACTTTTTATCCGATTGATAATCATATCATTATCGAAGGGCTTCATAATGTAATAATCCGCCCCCAGATTAAATGCATCTTCTGTAATCCGGTCCTGTCCTACCGCACTGATAATAATAAAACTAGGACATTTTCTTATGGATTTATCTTTTTTTACTTTTTCTAACAGTGCAAGTCCGTCAAGTTTTGGCATAACTATATCCAATAAAACAACATCCGGCTGTTTATGTTTGATAATCTCATATGCTTCGACCCCGTTCTTTGCCGTACCAACCACCTGCAAATCCTTATCGCTGGCTACGATTTCATCTAAAAGCTGTACCATTCTCTCGTTATCATCTGCAATTGCTACATTTAATTTTTCCATGTCAAACCTCCTGCCGTTTCCACTCTTTTGTACAAAGATGAAACTACTTGTATTTAAACACAACTTTTCTGTCGTTTCAAGCTAAAGCGTTCATCTTATTTCGACATCAATATTGCCCGGAAGACAACGGCTGCCTTCTTCCCCTTATACATTTTGTATCATAATTATATCCTGATATAAATTATGTCGAAACATGTCGTTAAATTATAAACTGTTTTTTCTTATGGATTCGACGTTTTCCCCATCTCTAACATATCCTCAATAAAAATACCATACCCCTTCTTTGCATCATCGACGAACACATGGGTAACTGCACCTATCAGCCTTCCGTTCTGGATCATCGGGCTGCCGCTCATTCCCTGTACAATACCTCCGGTGCTCTCTAACAGTGCCGCATCCTCTACTTCAAATAAAATACTTTTGTTCTCCTTATTCTTCCGATAATTAACTTCCGTAATTCTTATCTTATAATGCGCTATCGTTCCGTCGATATCACTGATAATTTCTGCTTCTCCAGGTTCAATATCCTGCTTATAACCAACCGGATAAGCTACGGCATGTTCCAGCAAATTATTTTTTTCATGTAATGTTCCATAGATTCCTCGTTCGCAGTTCTCCTCAATATCTCCCATACAATATTTTTCTTCATAATTAATGACTCCTGATAATTCACCCGGTTTACCGGATTCTCCTTTTACGATTCCCACCAGTCTGCTGTTATAAAGTTTTCCTGTCCCCACTTCCAGCATACTTCCGGTATCCATGTCTGTTACCGCATGTCCCAGTGCCCCATAGCTTCCATCCTGACTGATATAGGTAAGTGTTCCGATTCCTGACAGATCATCCCTTACCCAGACTCCTAATTTATACGTTTCTTCTTTTGACAATTTCGGCTGTATATATAATTCTAATGTTTCTCCATTTCGACGTATCCGAAGCACTAAAGATTTTCCTTCACATTTATCCACAGCATCCATTAACGCCTCCTTATTTTCAAGTTCTACACCATCTACTGCACAGATATAATCTCCACTCTTTAAAACATTCTGTGCCGGTGCATACAGTACTCCATCCATCCCTTCAAAATTTCCCGTTCCAATGACAAAGATGCCATCCGTCTGCACATAAATACCAATATTTTCCCCGCTGGCATAGACCTCCTGCTCCGCTACAATATCTGCCTGCACATCCTTTATGGGAATAATTCCAAAGAGCTTCGCTCGTAAAACAACCGTATCTGAAACCATATCTATTTCATTTCTTTCGTCACCGGCCTTGTCCATGCTGCTTTGCAGCTGCTGATTTTCCATTACAGATGTATCGATAAATCTCTTTCCGGAATCCCGGCATTCGAAGGTCACCGGCATGGAAATGTCCAGTTTACTTAAATCACCATCGATAAGTTTTACTTCATCCGGAACCATATTTAACATAAGCTGGTAAGCAAATACCAGCCAGACAATCACTATAATCTGCCATATACTTTTTATGCTTTTTCTTATTAATCTCATCCGCATTATATTTTCCTCACTACAGGCATAATAACTACAGGAAACTCTCTTTACAGCTTTCCCGCGTAAAATAAAAACAGGATATTCATTGAATATCCTGTTTTTATTATGTGTATTATTGTTTGATTCAATCGTTTATTTTTTAGCATTTTGTGCCAGGTTAAGCATTTCTCTTGCACTTTCCAATACGGTGTCTGTAATCCTCACTCCACCAAGCATTCTTGCTAATTCCGTTACCTGCTCATCCTCGGTGAGTCTTCGTATGGTAGAAATGGTTGTCTCATTTTCTACGGATTTTTCAATACAGAAATGGGCATCTGCCATTGCAGCAATCTGCGGCAGATGTGTGATGCAGATTACCTGATGATGTTCTGCAATCATATGCATTTTTTCAGATACCATCTGCGCCGTCCTTCCGCTGATTCCTGTATCAATTTCGTCAAAAATCAAGGTTTCTATTTCATCATTTTTAGCAAGCACTGTTTTTAATGCCAGCATAATTCTTGATAATTCTCCACCGGATGCTACGCTGCCAAGTGGTTTTAATGGCTCTCCCGGGTTGGTTGCAATGACAAATTCCACTTCATCAAAGCCATCTGCTCCAAAAATCTCTTTCTGTTCAAATTTCATTTCAAAACGAACATCTAGGAAGTTCAAATCTACTAACTGCTCCCTGATTTTTTCTGCCAGTTCCTTCGCATATTTTTTGCGGATTGCAGATGCTTTTTCTGACTGCTTCTGCAATGTTTCTTTTAATGCATTTTCCTGTTGCAGCAGTTTCTTATGATACATATCAAAATTTTGTAATTTTTCTGCCTTTTCCTGCTTTTCCTCTAAGGATGCTAAAATTTCATCTATCGTATGACCGTATTTTGCCTTCAGATGATTGATTTCATCCAGACGCTGTTCTGTCCCGGCAAAAGTCTCATCATCAAATTCAGCCTCATCCATATAGTCTGCAATTTCCCGGTTCAAATCATTCAAAAGATTATCAATTTCCAAAAGTTCATCTGCCATCCCACGAATTGCATCATCATAATCTGCCACAGATGACAATTCTCTATGAGCTCTTCCGGTCAGCTCCGATGCACTGCCGTCTTCCATGCTGAGTAATCCATGGGCTGCATGAATTGCTTCCATAATTTTCTTTCCGTTCAGAAGCTTCCGGTATTTTGTTTCTAAAACTTCATCTTCGCCAGCTGTTAATGCAGCTTCTTCAATTTCATGGATTTCATATTCTAAAAGAGATAATTCCCGCATCCGGCTCTCTTCATCCAGAGAAGCTTCTTCTAGCTCTTTCGTAACTTCACGGTACTTTTTATAAGTTTCTTTCAACTCACTTTTGATGTCCGACAGTTCATTTCTTGCATAATCATCAAGGATTTCTAAATGCTTCTGTTTCTTAAGCAGCGACTGGTGTTCATGCTGTCCATGAATATCAATCAGCAACGCAGAAACTGCTTTCATCTTTGATGCCGGAACACTTTCCCCATTGATTTTGGCGATGCTTCTTCCTCCAGAAATCTTTCTGCTTAAAATCAGCATATCATCCTCCGGATAAACATCAAGCCCGGAAAGTGCTTTCTTTAAAGCATCTGATTCTACATCAAAAATCAGCTCCACAAAGGCATTCTCCTCATTATCCCTTAACATCTCTTTGGATACTTTTTCTCCCAGAGCCAGATTAATGGAACCAATGATAATTGATTTTCCGGCTCCTGTCTCTCCGGTCAGGATATTTAACCCTTTTTCAAAATCGACTTCCGCCTCATCAATGAGTGCCAGGTTCTTAACATGCAGGTTTCTTAACATATTTTCTCCTTCTACTCTCTCTCGTCTTCCGTTCTAATCTTCCATAATCCGGCGAAGACGTCCCATTAACGCTGTGGTATCCTCTACGGTACGGACAGCGCACATAATTGTATCATCTCCAGCAATGCTTCCTACTATTTCATGGCAATCCATGGCATCCAATGCTGCCGCAACTGCCATTGCCATTCCGGATACCGTCTTAATCACAAGAATATTCTGTGCCATATCCATAGATACAAAACCATCCCGGAATACACGGACATACTTTTCTGTCATGTCTTCCTTATTTTCAGATAAAGCTACATATTTCTGACGGCCATTGCTCAATGCTACCTTAGTCAGTTTTAACTCTCTGATATCCCGTGAAACCGTTGCCTGTGTCACATGATATCCTTCCTGCTCCAACTTTGCTGATAATTCTTCCTGTGTGCCTATCTCATTCTTCTGAATTAATTCCAGAATCTTTGCATGTCGTCCTATCTTCATTACAGTCCCTCCTGTTATGTATAATTCTGCATCTTTTTCCGCAAAATTTCAAGGAAACTAATCTTACTCAAACGAATAATCCCTACGGATTCTTCTGCCTTATGCACTACAATCTTGTCACCAACCTTAAGTTCCACTCCGGAATCTCCATCGAAGCTCACTTCCACCTGCTCATCCCGCTGGCTTCTCCGCATGCCTACTTCAATGGTAATTTCATCTTCCGGTCCGATTACAATGCTCTTGGAATTCAACGTATGTGCATTGATTGGTGTCAACAGCAAAAGGTTGGCTTTCGGGTCCACAATAGGGCCACCTGCCGACATACTGTAACCGGTGGAACCGGTTGGTGTTGCCACAATGATTCCATCCGCCTTAAAATTATAGAGATACTCTCCATTTACATAAACATTCAGATTCACAATCTGAAGTGCTCCCGTACGATGGATGACCACATCATTTAACGCAACCCTCTGAATCTTCTCTCCGCCACTTTGTACGGTATAGCCATCTAAAAGCATTCTCTGCTCTATGGTATAACGGTCAGCCATCAATTCATCAATTGCCGGGAATATCGTATTCTCTTCTACCTCACACAGATATCCAAGCTTTCCTAAATTAATTCCCAGCAGCGGAATATTTTTCTTTACCAGATTGCGTGCCGCACGAATTAATGTTCCATCTCCACCAATAACAAGCACTGCCTCGG
This sequence comes from Roseburia sp. OM04-10BH, assembly GCF_003462605.1. NCBI lineage: Bacteria > Bacillati > Bacillota > Clostridia > Lachnospirales > Lachnospiraceae > Roseburia > Roseburia sp. OM04-10BH. The sequence goes on along the minus strand of NZ_QTZI01000004.1, from coordinate 208,965 downwards.
TTTCTGTTGGAATTTCTTTTTCCACTGATTCCGCTTTTTCTTCCTCAAAGCTGGCAAAATAATCACAGGTTCCACCCTTACGCCTGATGTAATCTATAATCTGATTGGTAAAAATAAGTTCACTGTCTTTTTGTGCGTTTACAATTATGAAAAAATGCTTCATATATCTAGGACAATGATGTATGTGCCGCCTCTACGATGGCCTCCACATCAATGGTCTCCTCCTTCTTGCTCTCGCTGTTTTTCTCAATATATACCAGATATTCAATATTTCCCTCCGGGCCCTTAATCGGTGAATAGGAAAGATTATGAACAGAAAATCCATTTTCCAACGCAAAATCAATTACCTTATGGATGACTTCCTCATGTACCTTTGGGTCACGGACAACACCTTTTTTTCCTACTTTTTCCCTTCCGGCTTCAAACTGCGGCTTAATCAGGCAGACCATTCTTCCACCGTCCCGCAGCAGCTCCCTTGCCGGTACCAGCACCTTGGTAAGAGAAATAAAAGATACATCAACGGATGCAAAATCAAGGACATCTGCAATATCTTCCGGCGTTACATAACGGATATTGGTTTTCTCCATGCAGACAACCCTTGGGTCATTTCTTAATTTCCAGGCAAACTGTCCATATCCTACATCTACAGAATATACCTTCACTGCACCATTTTGCAACATACAGTCAGTAAATCCGCCGGTGGATGCGCCGATATCCATGCAGACCATTCCCTCTAAAGAAATATCAAATTCCTTCATTGCTTTCTCTAACTTCAGTCCACCACGGCTGACATATTTTAATGTATTTCCCCGGACTTCAATCTCTGCCTCTGTATCAAAATTTGTTCCTGCTTTATCCTCTCTCTGTCCATCCACAAAGACATTTCCTTCCATAATCATAGCCTTTGCTTTTTCCCTGGATTCTGCCAGCCCTTTTTGTACCAAGAGAACATCCAATCTTTCTTTCATCGTTCTTATTGTGCCTTTCTGTCTATAATCTTACCGATAATTCCATCTGCATCGATTCCTGTTTCTTTGCGGAGAAGTTCTACATTTCCATGCTCTACATATACATCCGGTATTGCAATATTTAAAACCTCCATGGAACCATCTCCATTTGTATTCATAAATTCCAATACATGCTCTCCAAAGCCTCCGGATTGCACATTTTCTTCCAGCGTAACCAGAAGCTTATGATTCTTCTGCAGCTTAAGAAGCAGTTCTTCATCAAAAGGCTTCACAAATCTTGCATTGACAAGAGAGCAGGAATAACCTTTTTCTTTTAATTGTTCCCTTACGGTAAGTGCTGTCTTTACCATGCTTCCTACTGCCAAAAGTAAAATTTCACTTTCTTCATAAAGAACTTCTGCCTTACCATATTCTAACGGTGCCCGATATTCCTTTAATTCATCAAAGGCTTCGCCTCTCGGATATCGTACTGCAATCGGTCCGGAAAAATCCACGGCATATTTTATCATATCTGATAATTCCCACTTATTCTTAGGTGCTAAAATTGTCATATTCGGCAGACAGGAAAGATAAGATAAATCAAAGATTCCCTGATGAGTCTCTCCATCACTGCCCACAAGTCCTGCACGGTCAATGGCAAATACTACATGCAATTCCTGTATACAGACATCATGCAGAATCTGGTCATATGCTCTTTGCAGGAAAGAAGAATAAACCGCTACAATCGGTTTTAAACCGGCTGCTGCCAATCCTGCAGCAAAAGTCACTGCATGTTCTTCTGCAATTCCCACATCAAAGAAACGTTCCGGGAACATATTCCGGAATCTTTTTAGTCCGGTTCCATCTGCCATTGCCGCTGTAATGGCAACCACTTTTTCATCCCGGTCGCCCAATTTACGCATAACCGTAGAAAAAATATCGGTATAATTGGCTTTTACCCGTTTCACAAGAGGCAGTCCTGTCTCAACATCAAAGGCTTCCGTTCCATGAAAACGTGCCGGATGGCGTTCTGCCGGAAGGTATCCTTTTCCTTTTTCCGTAATCACATGTACCAGAACCGGTCCTTCCACCTTAGAGGCTTCTTTGAATAATTTCACCATGGCAGGAATATTATGGCCATCTACCGGTCCTAAATAAAGGATTCCCATATTTTCAAAGAGCATGCCCGGAATCACAAGCTGCTTGATTCCATTTTTGGTCTTACGGATTTTCTCAACAATACGTTCTCCATATTTCGGAATGCTGTTCAGGGAATTCGTAATACCATTCTTTAATCCCTGATAAGATTCTGCGGTACGAAGTCCGCTTAAATATCTGGATACACCGCCGACATTTTCCGATATAGACATCTTATTGTCATTTAAAACAATAATCAGATTTGACTTTAATTTGGATGCATTATTCAATGCCTCATAAGCCATTCCGCCAGTCAATGCACCATCTCCGATAACAGAGATGACTTTGTACTTTTCTCCGGTAATCTCCCTTGCCATAGCATAGCCTAATCCTGCGGATATGGAAGTCGAACTGTGTCCCGTATCAAAGCAGTCGCAATCACTTTCATGACGTTTGGGGAATCCGCTCATGCCGCCGTATTTTCTCAGTTCATCAAAACCGGCTTTTCTTCCTGTCAGTAATTTATGGGTATAAGACTGATGTCCTACATCCCAGATAATTTTATCCTCTGGTAAATCAAAAGCAAGATGCAGTGCCATGGTAAGCTCTACCACGCCAAGATTGGAGGCAAGGTGCCCACCGGTTTTTGATATTTTGTCAATCAAAAAAGAGCGGATTTCCTCTGCCAGAATCGGAAGTTCGTTTTTATTTATCCTTTTTATATCATTTTCATGCTCAATCTTTTCCAGCACCATGTATCTTTACTCCTTTGGTTTCTGAAGTTCTTATTTTTCCCTATGAATCAGATATTCTACCAGATGAATCAGAAATTCATTTTTTACCACCAGTGATTCTAATAAATTCACTGCATGTTTTGAATATCGTTTCACATCTTCCTGTGCTTTTTTCAATCCCTCATATGTAACATAAGTTGCCTTTTCGTTTTTGGCATCACTGCCAACCGGTTTCCCAAGCACTTCCTGATTACCGGTAACATCTAAAATATCATCCTGTATCTGGAATGCCAGACCAATCTCTGATGCCGCCTCTTCGATAATCTTCTGCTCGCTTTTCGTGGCACCTGCAAGAATTGCACCGATTAACATAGACGCTTCAATCAAAGCACTGGTCTTTAATTTATAAATAAAATCTAACTGGTCTCTGGTGACAGACTGTGTTTGATCCGTTTCCACATCTACGGTCTGTCCCCCTACCATACCATAAATTCCGGCTTTCTGCGATAATACAAGCAATGCCTTTGCCACATTAGGCGTCTGTTCCGTCTGTAATGCTGTCAATGCTGTCTCATAGGCAAAATTCAAAAGACCATCCCCGGCAAGAATTGCCATAGCTTCTCCATAGACAATATGCGTTGTCTTTCGTCCGCGGCGGTATTCATCATTATCCATTGCCGGCAGATCATCATGAATTAAAGAATAAGTATGAATCATCTCAATGGCTGCCATGAATGGCTCAATTACCTCGGATTTTCCACCAAACATGCGGTAAGTTTCCAACATCAGCATTGGTCTTAACCGCTTTCCTCCTGCAAGAAAACTATAATTCATGGCTTCAATTACCTGCTTCTGATAGCCTTCTTCCTCCGGAAGATATTTTTTTATGATGTTTTCAATCTGTTCTGTCCGCTTTGTAAGCTCTGCTGTCATATCCATTAAAATTCCTCCAGCATTCCCTGTTCATTCAACACTAACATTTTCTTTTCAATCGAATCTATCCGCTCACTGCAGTGTTTCAGCTTCTTCATGCCCTGCTCATAGCAGAGAAAGGATTCATCCAGAGAAATGTCTTCCTCCATATGTGCAATCAGCTGTTCCACTTCTGCAAATAAATCCTCTAAATTCTCATTTTCTTTTTTTTCCGTTATATTATCTGTCTCATTTTCATTGATTGTATAATCTGTCATCTTCCGATTTCCTCCTGGCATATGATTTCTTCTACTCTTGCCTTAACGGTTCCGTCTTTTACACTGATCTGCAATTGTTCTCCTTTTGAAACCTGTGAAACACTTTTTAAACCATTCTGCCGGCTGTCAGAAACATATGCATATCCCTGTCCCAATCGTTTCAATGGCGAAATATCATCGAAATGCTGGGCTAACATCCGAAGTCTTGCCTTATTCTTATCTAACTGCTGTGTCATGCCATGCTCTAAGCGAAGCTGTAATTCCCCCAGATACTGTTTCTGACTGTTCAGACGATATACAGGACTCTGTTGCATTAATCTTGCCTTCAGTGTCTCCATGCGTCCCTGTATCACAGCAATTTTACTCTTCATGCTGCGCATCAGATGTACCCGGTCAGTCTGTATCCGCTGTAACATCTGATTCCTGTCATATACCGCAAGTTCTGCCGCTGCAGACGGAGTCGGTGCCCGCAAGTCTGCCACATAATCCGCAATGGTGTAATCCACTTCATGTCCCACTGCAGAAATAACCGGTGTTTCACATTCAAAAATTGCCCTTGCAACAATTTCTTCGTTGAATGCCCATAAATCCTCTATGGAGCCACCACCACGCCCCACAATGATAATGTCCAAATGCATGGCATCCAATGCATGAATCCCATTTACAATGCTTTCTTTGGCACCCTCACCCTGTACCAGTGCCGGATATAGAATAAGCTGCACATAAGGATTTCTTCGTGCAGCAATATTACGGATATCCTGTATTGCAGCCCCGGTAGGTGCTGTAACAATTCCAATACGTCCGGCATACTGCGGAATCGGTTTTTTATACTCTTCCGCAAACATGCCCATTTCCTCAAGTTCCTGTTTCAATTGAAGAAATCTGGCATATAAATCCCCTGCACCGGCAAGTGTAATTTCTTTTGCATATATCTGATATCTGCCATCACGTTCAAATACTTCAATAGAACCTGTTACCTCGACTTTGTCGCCATCCTTCATACGAAAGGATAAACCACCCCGGTTACCGGCAAACATAATTGCACTGATGGCACTGTTATTTTCCTTTAAAGTAAAATAAATATGACCGGAGGAATGATATTTACAATTCGATACCTCACCCTTCACACATACCTGATGCAGGACAAAATCCTGGGCAAACATATTTCTGATGTATCGGTTAATCTGGGTTACCCCATATACTTTCTTTATCATGCGATTTTTGCCAATACTCCGTTGATAAATGCCGGTGAATCATCTGTTCCATATTTTTTTGCCAGTTCTACTGCTTCATTGATGGCTACTCCGGTTGGAATATCCTCTTCATATTTCATCTCATATACAGCAAGACGAATCAGGGTCAGATCAACTTTGCCCATACGGGTTGTTTTCCAGCCTTTGGATGATTCATTGATAATCTTATCGATTTCCTCTAAAACAGCAATAATCTTATTAAATTTGTCTTCAATATAACTCTCATCCGGCTTCTCAATCGGTTCATTCTCTTCGATAAACAGATTCATCTGCTCTTCGTATTCCTTCTCACTATGAAATTCCACACGGAATAACATTTTAAATATCTGTTCTCTGATTTCTCTCCTGCTCATGTTGTATCCTTTCATTATTGGTCTTCCATGTAACTATAAAAAAGAATGCTTTAACAGCATTCTTTATTATACTACATCTGCGGTTATCACAAAAGTTTTATTTCGTATTTTTCATGTCAACCGTTGCAATTCTGACATTAACAATTGCTACGGATAATCCTGTCATAGTCTCAATTGCAGATTTTACTTTCTCCTGTACCTTCTCAGATACTTCCGGAATAGAATAACCATAAGAAATATTTAAAGCTACTTCTACGCTGACCGTTTTCTCTGCCACTTCTACCTTAACACCCTTAGATAAATTCTTCATTCCAAGTTTGCTCACCAGTTCATTGGTAATATTGCCAGCCATGGATGCAACTCCTTCTACTTCTGTTGCTGCAAGTCCTGCAATAATAGCAACGACCTCATCTGCCACATGTACTTCCCCAAGGTTATCTTCTTTTATTTTAACAACTTTTCTATTATCTGCCATCGTTTTGCCTCCTACAAAAATATTATGTGGTTATTATATCAGATAATTCATTTTTTGAAAACCTTTCCGCATAATATTGTACATTTTCCCTGCGTAAAAGTTCTAAGAAATCTCTGTCCGGAATCGGCTTGGAATAAAAATATCCCTGTAGATAATCACAGTGCTGTTCTGTCAGATAATCTACATATTCCTGATTTTCTACTCCTTCTACCACAATCTCAAGCCCAAGTTCTTTAATCATGCGGATAGTATTACGCAATGCAATCATTGCCTTTTCATTTTTAAATGCTTCCCACAGAATGGTTTTATCAATTTTTACGATACGGAATGGAAACCGGAACAGATAATCCGTATTGGAATATCCTGAGCCATAATCATCCAAAGAAAACTCAATGCCCTGCTTATGCAGTATCTTGATATTGTTTTCCAACATATCACTATGGGCTGCCGCTGTCTCAGTAATCTCAAGATTGATCTGGGCTGGTGCTACATGATACTTCTTCATTATTTCCGTCAACCTCTCGGCAAGATTTTCCTGCATACACTGCACCACAGACAGATTTATTTCTATATACTGTAAGCCATAGTCTGTAAGCTGCTTTTCCCGGATAAAACGACAGACTGTCTCAAATACAAATTCTCCAATCTGCATAATCATTCCGCTCTTTTCTGCAATTGGAATAAATTCTTCCGGAGAAATGTAGCCCATACTCTGATTTTTCAGCCGGACCAGTGCTTCCGCAGATACGATTCTGTTTTCTGTCACCGAATAAATCGGCTGGTAAAAGACTTCGAAACCTTTATGGTCTACTGCATCATTCAAAAGTTTCCGGATACGAAGTTCCCTCTTTGGCCGGTCAATATCCATCTCAGCAGTCTTTAATACTACATTTCCATTTTCAGATGATATTGAACGCATATACTGGATATAGTCAATTAATCCATTCAGATTATTCGTATCACGCGGACACACAATACTGCTGATATGAATCCGGAATTTTGTCTCTACACTGCCGGAATGCCATGGCTGTTCAAACCGGTTCAGAATCTGCCGGATCAGTAAGGAAGAATCAATATCCTTCTTCTTCCGGTCTAACGCCAGCACATATACGCTCTGTGAAAACTGGTAAATACGTGAATTGTCGATAAGCTTACGAAAAAATGCCGCCATTTCCTTCAGGAATTCATTGACGGAATCATTTCCCAATGTCTGCCGCATCACCTTTAAATTATGCACTTTAATGACAAGCATCGGAAAACGCTCACTTCCTAACAGGCGTTCCTCTGACTCTTTTAAAAATGCCCTCCGGTTCATAATTTCAAGCTCCGGCACCGTATATTCCTGTGGTCTTTCCGAAGAAATCAGATATAAAAGTACACACATTGCCATTCCAAAAAACTGAAACCGGAAACCCGGAAATGCAATATGAAGCACCAGTGTAAATACACTTACAACTGCAAATACAGTCGTAGAGAATAATAATTCAAAGCTGAGCCTTTTCCGGAAACGAACCAGAAACACTTCCCCCATCAGATAAAAATAAATCATACATAGGTAGAATAACATAATTCCATTCTGTCTCTGATAGCTGCCATCCGTTTCCACTTTAAAAAGATATGGTATAAATAACTGTACTACCAGCAATGCGATTACAATCCAGGCCGGTACAAACAACCATCCCTTTTCCTTCCGGATAAAGCGTTCCACTCTTCCTGTCAGGCACAGAATATACAAAAGATAAGCTGCCGCTGCCACAACCTGTCCTAAAATACAGATATAGAGCAGGACTGTAGTTCCTGTTTTTCCAAAAGTAATTCCCTCCCAGAACAGTAAAAAGTCGCTGGTAGACACAACAAGCAGAGCATACAACATTACGCGGTATACCCTGCTTTGAAAATTGTCACTGTATTTTCTTAAATGATAAGCAACTAATGCAGTCAGAAGAACAAATGCAGCCGCAATATCGTAGTATACTAAATGCTCCATTCTTATCCCTCACACTCTGCATAAATATTATCTGAAAGATATTTTACATCACTGAACGGTTCCTGCTCTGTTGTTTCTTCTGCCATTCCTGCCTCCTTTATCTTCGTCAGTTTGTCGATATAAAAATCCACAGCCTTCTTTGACTCTTCGAAAGTATATAACGCTGCCGGGGAATTCCATTCCCTGATATAAACCTTGTTGTAGTCAATATAAGCAATCATGGCAAAATCGCCGTCTTCGGGGTTTAGAAATGTCTTCTGCATGGATGCATGCATATCACAGCCACGGATGATTTTATCCTCTTTGTTTTTCTTCTGCCCGGTTACAGCTTTTGCAGACTTCTCTCCGGATTCCGTTTTATTTCCGGATGCCTTCTTTTTCTTCTGGTCTTCTTCCACCATCCGGTCTATGGCATCTGCTGCACGATTCATTGCTTCGAAAATATCAAGTTGTCCCTCTACACCTTTTTTCTCCGTTTTCATTGTGCCCCCTGTATTTTCTTAAGCCTTTTTCCAAAAAGAAATCTGCTTATTTTCCCACAATTTTTCTGGTATTGATATAATCATATGGTGTCTGCTGATACACATAATAATTCAGCCAGTTTGCATATAACATATTACCGTGTGAACGCCACTGCAGTAATGGTTTTGCATTGATATCATTGTCCGGATAATAATTCTCCGGCATGGCAATATCCATCCCTTTCTGCAGATCACGCTTATATTCCTCATCCAATGTATAACGGTCATATTCCGGATGTCCCATCACAAAAATTTTGCGTCCCTCATTGGCAATTGCCAGAAATACACCTGCTTTTTCTGATTCTGCAAGAATGGTAATATCCTTTACCTTCTCAATATCCTCTTTACGGATTCCGGAATGTCTCGAATGCGGTGCCATAAAGCGGTCATCAAATCCCCTTACCAGTGGTACTTTGCGGTTCTTTACCTGATGTTCGAAAATTCCAAACATTTTCTCATCCAGCATATATTTTGGGATACCATAGTGATAATAGAGAGCAGCCTGTGCACCCCAGCATAAATGCAGGGTTGATGTTACGTGGGTCTTAGACCACTCCATAATATCACAGACTTCCTTCCAGTAATCCACCTCTTCGTATTCCATGGTTTCTACCGGTGCACCGGTTATAATCAGTCCGTCCAGATTCTCATCCCAGATTTCATCCATTGTCTGATAAAAATGATTCAGATGACTCATGGATGTATTCTTTGATTCATGGGATGATACCGTTAAAAAGGTAACATCAACCTGTAATGGTGTATTTGCAAGTGAACGCAGCAACTGCAGTTCCGTTTCTTCTTTTAATGGCATCAGATTCAGTATTCCAATCCGGATTGGGCGGATATCCTGATGTTCTGCTCTTCCCTCATCCATAACAAACACATTTTCCCTTTCCAGAATCTCTCTGGACGGTAAATCGCTCATTATCTTAATCGGCATATTATCTAACCTCTTTTCATCATATACACATATCTCATTTCATAATACCTTAATTTTACGAATACTTCAATATGCAATTCACTTTCCGAAACGTTCCACAAACATATCTTCAGAAATAATCGGAATGCCAAGACTCTTTGCTTTCTGATTCTTTGATGATGTGGATTCAATATCATTATTCACAAGATAATCTGTTTTCTTAGAAACACTGCCGGTAACAGAGCCGTTCTGGCTCTCCACATACTCTTTAAATTCGGTACGGTTTTTAAACTGATGGACATCACCGGTAATGACAAAGGTAAGTCCTTCACAGGTTCCTCCCTCTGTCACCTTCGGCTCTACTTCCGCAATGTTTAATATTTCTTCTAATGCAGCTACCGTATGACGGTTTTGATTCTGTCTGTACCAGTCCAGCATGGAAGTCGAACGCTCCGGTCCGATTCCGTCAATATCCTCAAATCCTTCCCCTGCATGCAGTTTCTGAAAGAAACCTCCTGTGCCAAGGGCAGCAATCATTTTCTTTCCTGCATCGGTGCCAATCTGCGGAATGCATAGTGCATAAATAAAATGTACCGGATCAACGTTTTTGCTCTTTTCAATTGCCTGCAGCATATTGTTACAGGATTTCTCGCCAAATCCGTCTAAAGAGCGGATTTCATCCGCATGATTTTTAAGTGTATAAATATCTTCAAAATAATGGATATATCCTAAGTTCATAAACTTTAGCATGGTCTGTATGGACAATCCGTCAATGTCCATGCCAGGCTTGCTGACAAAGCGGCTGAATTTTTTTACATGCTTTGCGGTACAGTCCGGATTCGTACAATGTAAAGTCTTTGTTCCGCTGTGTTCACTGATTCTGATTTCCGTTCTGGCATGGCATACCGGACAGAATTCCGGAATCGTAAAAGTTCCTTCCTTTTTCTTTACGCCGATACATTTTGGAATAATCTTATTTGCTTTAATAATATCAAGTGTTGTCTTCCCATCTTCTCCGATTCCAAGACGTTCCATTTCACTGATATTGCAAAGAGAGGCGCGGCTTACGGTGGTTCCCTCCAGTGCAACCGGCTCAAATACTGCTACCGGAGAAATGGTAGATGCCGCACAGGACCACTCTACATATTTTAATGTGGTCTCCGCAGAGACATCCTGCCATTTAAACGCATAACCGGCTCTTGACGCATGATGTCCGGTAACATTACCGGTCTGGGCATAATCATTATCTTCATAACAGATAACCAGTCCATCTACCGGAATATCCATTTCACCATCTTCTACCTTCTTTGTCCAGCGTTCTACAACTTCCTCCAACCCTTTCGCATCGGTCAATTCATGTGCTACTGTCGTAAATCCAAGCTTCTCAAGATAATCCATCCGTTCTCCCCAGGATGACATTGTTTCATCCAGATGCACCAGTGTAAATGCATAAAAATGAATATGGCGTTCCTTTACTTTATCAAGATTGCTCTTATCCAGACCTAAAGTGCCGGATGCAAGATTTCTCGGATTGGCATATTTTTCATCATCATCTTCAATGGTATCATTGATTAATTCAAAATCTGTATAGGTAATAGCCGCTTCGCCACGGACTACCAGATGTCCCTTATATTTTACAGTCTTTGGAATCCCTTCAATGGCATCCTTCATAAATGTGATATTGCTGCCGACGGTTCCATTTCCTCTTGTTAAAATCTTAACAAGTTTTCCGTTATCATAAGTTACTACCAATGTTAATCCATCCAGTTTCCAGGATAACCAGACTGGTCTTTCTCCCGCCCACACCTGTAAATCAGAAATCCGTTTCGTCTTGGCAAGGGAAAGTGCCGGATATTCATGCGCTTCCCGTTCACCATTGCTTTCCTCAAATCCGGCATTCTGTGTCGGACTTTCCGGCAGAATATATCCTGTTTTTTCTTCTAACCGGGTCAGTTCGTCAAACATGCCATCCCATTCATAGTTTGACATAATTTCATCCTGTCCATTGTAATATGCTTCGGACGCCTCATTTAACGTTTTTACCAGTTCCTCGATTCTCTTCTTCTCATCCATGGATATGCTCCTTACCCTCAATCTATTTTGGCATTACTGTTGTATTGCTGGAATTTAAAATGCGCCGGTTCAGCTCAGTCCACTCCTCCGCCGTTACTCTGCGGTACTTTCCTTTTTTGAGACTGCCCAGTTCTATATTCATAATGCGGACTCTCTTTAATTTTACTACTTTATATCCGCAATACTCACACATCCGGCGGATCTGCCGGTTATACCCCTGGGTTAATATGATTCGGAATTTACGCACATCCAGTTTTTCTACTGCACATGGTCTTGTAACCACACCAAGTTCTTCCAGTGGAACTCCCCCGGACATTTTCTTTAAAAATGCCTCCGTTATGTCATGATTTACGGTAACTTCATATTCCTTTTCATGCATATTCCCGGCACGCATCATCTTATTTACAATATCCCCATTATTTGTCAATAATATAAGTCCCTGGGAATCTTTATCCAGTCTTCCTACCGGATAAATACGTTTCGGATAATGAATATAATCAACAATATTGTCTTTTTCGTCTTTTGCAGCAGTGCAGACAATGCCCACCGGCTTATTAAATGCAAGAAGAATCATTTCCTCTTCTTTTTTTATTGTTTTTCCATCTACACACACCCGCTGTCCCGGCATCACCTTACAGCCGACAGAAAGAACTTTTCCATCTACCGTAATACGTCCCTGCTCAATCAGACGGTCCGCTTCTCTCCTGGAACAATATCCTGCTTCACTTAAAAATTTATTGATTCTGATTCCGTTTTCTTCCATCAATATTTTCACCCTGTGTAAATTTTCTCGCTGCCCGCGGAACAAAGAATGTGTCTTGGTACATCCTCGCGGAGCGTTTTTTACTTTACAGGAAAGCAATTTCCTGTAAAGTAAAAATAACGGAGGTCCTAAGACCTCCATCTATTTATTATTTTAAGAACTCTGTCTTAACATATCCTTCTTTATCTTTCCAGGTAACTTTTGTCCACCCTTCTGCATAGCTCATCTGAACAGTAACAGAATCTCCTGCATAAGCAACTCCAACCTTGGATGCGGTCTCACTCATAGAGGAACGGATATTAACCGTATTGGTTAATGTAATCTTAGTGCCAGCTGCGATTCCGCTGGTGTCTGCCGCCGGCTCCTGTGCCGGTGCTTCTGTTGAAACATAGTCACTCTTTACATATGCCGGTGTGCCATTGTAATCAATGCTGCTCCATCCATCTTCTGTCGTGCCGGTTCTTGTCAGTGCAGTTCCCTTTTCAACTGTTCCAAGCAATGCTCCGGACTCATTCGGTTCCTGTCTGACATTTACTTTATCCAGTGTATATACCGTCTCCGTTGTCACTTCCGGCTCAGCTGGTGTCTCTGGTTCCACCGGTGCCTCTGGTTCCGCCGGTGTCTCTGGTTCCGCCGGTGTCTCTGGTTCCGCCGGTGTCTCCTCTGTTGCCGGCTGCTGCTGTGCCTGTGCCTGTGCGATTGCTGTTGCCCATGCATTATATGCATCAGCAATTGTAACCGTTACCATATTAGAAAGATTTTCATCTGAAGCAATTGCTTTTTCATAATTTGCCTGTACTTCTGCCTGTAATGCAATGACATCTTCCTGTGTTTCAAAACTACTGATTAAGTTTTCCACATTATTATCGGTCGGCTGTTCTTTATAATGACGGTTAAAGCTGCTGTATAAGTTATCAATATAAAGTGCTCCCTGCTCATTCTTCTTTACATAGAAGAACTCCATACCAGGTGCTGTAGTATCTACTCCTGCGAATTTCAAATCCAGCGTTACACAGACAAGATAAGAATCTGCTTCTAATCCTGACTTAGTATAACATTTGATATTCTGATAACTCTCTGCATACTGTGACATCATGGTAATCAGGCTCTGTTCATTCTCGGAAACAGGTGTTGCATAGGTCTGTAATGTTGCCAGATCACCTGCCGCATATGCATTGTAATAATTCTGCATCAGGGTATTGATTTCCGGAACGGCATCTACCTGAAAGCTCTCTGATTCGGTACCCTGTTCCGTAGAAAGTCCATTATCTTTATCTTTATTTCCACTGCTGAATTTTATCATTACTACTGCCAATACAACAAATAATATTACTGCAGTAAAATATTTCCAGTTCTTCTGAAAGAAACTACTTATATCATTCTTTGATATCTTACTCATTTTTTCTTTGATTTCTGACGCTTTCATATCTGTCCTCCTAACCTTACCCATAACCCCCAAAAAAGTATGCTTTGTGAGCTGCCCGTGTAAATAATGAAAAACGTTTCTTATAAGTTTTGCGGGACATAAATCCCGCAAAAAAATGTGTTAATATAAATTATAAAATGCACCCGGCGGGAATCGAACCCGCATTATCAGAGTCGGAGTCTGACGTTCTATCCATTAGACTACGGTTGCAGCTTATTTATACTAACACATCTATATAAAAAAATCAAAGGTTTTATTTAAGAAGCTTCTTCAAACTGGGAATTATAAAGCTGTGCATAGAAACCATTCTTCTGTAACAGTTCTTCATGATTTCCCTGTTCAATAATATCACCATCTTTCATAACAAGAATCAGATCAGCATCACGAATGGTAGACAGACGATGGGCAATAATAAAACTTGTTCTTCCTTTCATCAGGTTATCCATAGCCTTCTGGATTCTGTGCTCTGTTCTGGTATCAACAGAAGAAGTTGCTTCATCTAAAATCAATACCCGGTTGTCTGCTAAAATGGCACGGGCTATGGTAAGCAACTGTTTCTGTCCCTGGGATACATTGCTGGCGTCCTCATTTAATTCCATATTATAACCACCCGGCAGTGTCTGGATGAAATGATGGGCATGGGCTGCTTTTGCTGCTGCAATAACTTCTTCGTCCGTGGCATCCAGTCTTCCGTAACGGATATTTTCCATAATAGTACCTTTAAATAACCAGGTATCCTGAAGTACCATGCCGAAGGCATCTCTTAGCTCCCGGCGGTTATAGTTTCTGATATCGTTACCATCTAATCTGATGCTTCCACTGTTGACATCATAAAAACGCATCAGCAGCTTCACCATGGTAGTCTTACCTGCTCCGGTTGGTCCTACAATGGCAATCTTCTGTCCCGGTTCTACCTTTGCTGAGAAATCATTAATGATAATCTGATCCGGATTGTATCCGAAATGCACATGGGAGAATTCTACTTCTCCACGAACATCCTTTAATTCCACTGCATTTTCTGTGGTCTGGTCTTCTTCCTCTTCACCTAAGAATTCAAAAACACGTTCTGAAGCTGCAGTCATGGACTGTACCTGGTTAATGACCTGTGCAATCTGCTGGATTGGCTGGGTGAAGCTCTTTACATACTGGATAAATGCCTGAATATCACCAATTCCGATTGTTCCGTTAATTGCAAGCATTCCACCGGAAATTGCCACACCTGCATAGCCAAGGTTACCGACAAATACCATAACCGGCTGCATCATTCCGGATAAAAACTGGGATTTCCAGGCAGACTCATATAATACATGGTTTGTATCATTAAACCGTTTTATGGTTTCCTTTTCTTTATTAAATGCCTGGATAACTAAATGTCCGGAATAAGTCTCTTCCACCTGTCCATTAATATGTCCCAAGTACTCCTGCTGGGTACGGAAATATTTCTGTGAAAATTTTGCAATTGCCGAAACCATCAACGCTGAAATCGGAAGAATTACTAATGCAATCAGTGTCATCAGTGGTGAAATAGAAAGCATCATCACAAGCACTCCGATAATGGTTGCCACGCTGGTAATAATCTGTGTCACACTCTGGTTTAAGCTCTGTCCCAAAGTATCCACATCATTGGTAATACGGGAAAGAACTTCCCCATAAGTTCTGCTTTCAAAATATTTCATCGGCATACGGTTGATTTTTTCAGAAATCTCTTTACGCATACGATAGCAGATTTTCTGTGTGATTCCAGTCATAATAAACCCCTGAAAAAAGCTGAATACCGCACTGATAATATATAAGCCAAGAGTAAATAATAATATCTTTCCAATCAGTGTAAAATCAATTCCGCCGGTTCCTGCTACTTTATTCATCAGACCGTCTGCCAATGCCGTAGTAGCTTTACCCATTACCTTTGGTCCTAATACAGAAAATACGGTAGAACAGATTGCAAGTATCATAACTGCAACAATTCCAATTTTATATTTTCCAATATAAGAAAGAAGTTTCCGGAAAGAGCCCTTAAAATCTTTTGCTTTTTCACCCGGCATCATTCCACCGCCCATTGGTCCTCTCGGACCTCTACGACGTGGTGCACGATAACTTTGCTCATTACTCATGTTATTTTTCCTCCTTTCCCTCTTCTAATCCCAATTCCTTTGCGGATAACTGTGACTGTGCAATCTGCTGATATACTTCACAATCCCGTAATAATTCTTCATGAGTACCTTTTCCGACAATCTTACCTTCATCCAATACAAGAATCTGGTCGGCATGTAAAATGGTACTGATTCGCTGTGCCACGATAATTACACTGCTTTCTTTTGTTTTTGACTCCAATGCTTTACGCAGTGCCGCATCGGTCTTCATATCAAGTGCAGAGAAACTGTCATCAAAGATATAAACATTCGGATTCTTTGCGATTGCTCTGGCGATGGATAATCTCTGTTTCTGTCCACCGGAAACATTCGTTCCACCCTGTGCAATCCCGCTGTCATATTTTTCCGGCTTTTCATTAATAAATTCTGTTGCCTGTGCAATCTCTGCAGCCTCTGTCATTTCTGCTTCCGTAGTTTCCGGTCTGCCAAATTTCAGATTGGATGCAATGGTTCCTGAAAACAGAATTCCCTTCTGTGGTACGAATCCGATTTCGTCTCTTAATTCAGCTAAGCTTAAATTCCGGATATCCACACCATCTAAGGTAATCTTACCGGCTGTTACATCATAGAATCTCGGAATCAGATTAACCAGCGTTGACTTTCCACAGCCGGTACTTCCGATAATCGCTGTTGTCTTTCCCGGTTCTGCTGTAAAATCAATATCTTCCAATACATCTTCATCTGCACCCGGATAACGGAAGTTTACATGATGGAATTCCACTTTTCCGGTATGTTTTTCAATTGTTTCTTTTTCTGCCTTTTCTATAATAGAAGAATTTGTAGTAATAACTTCATCAATCCGGTCTGCTGCAACACCGGCACGCGGCAGCATAATAGACATCATGGTAAGCATCAGGAATGCCATAACAATCTGCATGGTATAAGTAATAAATGCGGTCATTGCTCCTACCTGAAGCTGTCCGGCATCAATACGATGTGCCGATACCCAGACAATCAGTATGGTTACTCCATACATAATAAACATCATGCCCGGCATCATAAAAGTCATGACACGGTTGGTAAATAACTGTGTTCTGGTAAGATTCCGGTTTGCTTCATCAAACCGCTCTTCTTCCTTTTTTTCTCTTCCAAAAGCACGGATTACGGAAAGTCCCGTAAGAATCTCTCTGGATACTAAGTTCAGGGCATCCACTAACTTCTGCATTATTTTGAACTTCGGAAGTGTAATGGACATCAACACCATAACCAGTCCGGAAATTACCAGTACTGCCATTACGATAATCCATTCCATATGTGCTCCGGTCTTTAATACTTTATAAATTCCACCAATTCCGATGATTGGTGCATATAAAAGCATTCGAAGCATAATTGCTGTTACAAACTGAATCTGCTGAATATCATTGGTGCTTCTTGTAATTAAGGAAGCGGTAGAGAATTTATCCATCTCAGTATTGGAAAAGCCTACTACCTTACCAAAGATTTTCTCTCTTAAGTCTCTTCCGACTCCTGCGCCGACTCTGGATGCAAGATATCCGACTACCACTGCAACTGCCAGCATGAGTAATGACATAGCTGCCATCTTTCCACCCTCTGACCAGAGATAATTCTTCTGGATATGCTCCACATCAAGTCCTGCCTTTTCGTCACAGGATGCTGCATATGCTGTTCCCATGGCATGTAAGGTACTGCTCCCCACAGAATCTATCATATTTTCCATATATTCTCTGGACTGTGCTATACCATCCTGCGTCATTGCACCGCTTGCAATCAGCTGCTTCATCATCGGACGCATATCCACATAAGTTACCATTTCGCCATCATCATTTTCCGCTTCATATGTGGTCAGTTCCATCTGCATCATCTGTCCGATTTCTTCAATGGACATCTCATCTAAGCTTTCTTTGGTAATCTGGTTCTGCGGATTCTGCTCCAATGCTTCCGCAATCGTATTCTTAAAATCCGTTTCACTCATATTTGCCATACGGTAAGTCAGTACGATTGGTGTCAGTAGTTCATCATCCAATGTTTCTAATGTCTCTTTATCCGCAGTACATACATAAGTATCGTCTTTTTTTTCATAGACCGCTTCAAAAGTATCCTTTTCACCATCTGTCATAAAAAGTTCTGCCAGCTGATATTCTTCCTCCGGCATCTTTTCCGGCAAAATATGTTTGATTCCCTTATTCTGGATTCCTACATCGATGATATCGGATGTATATTGTGGCAACGACAAATCGCAATAAGCCTGCACTCCAAGGAGGAGAAATATTACCACGATGATATGCCAGTACGGGAGCATATTTTTAAATATTTTCCGCATCTTTCCTGTTCCTTCCTTTTCTATATTATTTATAAAATATTTCTATTTTAATTGCTGTTTCAACTGTCTTCTCTTTTCAATCTCAAGCTCTGCTATCTGCTCTAATTTATTCAGATAGCCAATCAGCCGGTTCATATCTTCTTCTCCCATTTTCTCCGTAACCGACTTTAATAATTCACTCAAAATCCGGTTGCATTCATTTAAAACCTCTTTTCCTTCCTCAGTTACTCTCACATAAACATTCCGCCGGTCACCCTCACACACCATACGTTCAACATATTTTTTCTCTTCCAGGGAACGAAGTGTCCGGGACACCGCCGGTGCTGCCACACGCATATAACGTACCACTTCCGATACCGTAACCTTTGCATCTATCGATTTGCTATCCGGCTCTTTGGCATCTGTCTCTTTGGTAGCCATCTCTTTTTCTTTGCGGCAATGCTCGATGGTCTTTAAGGTTCCCATTTCCACGGATGAGACCCCCGGCAGAATTGATGAGATTTTCAAACGATGAAAACGATTAAATATGGAAAATATTTCATTTCCACAACCCTGCATCATTTTCACCTCCCTTTCTTTACATTTTATATTTTCTATTTATTTAACATTGTTAACTATTAACATGTGAAAACAATAATAGCACCATGATTAAGATAGGTCAATTAAAAAAGTATAAAATTATTATTAAATCATATCATTGACAGTTAAAAACGAATCTTATAATATAAAAAAAGCAAGTTTTTTTTACTAAAGGAGACTAAAAATATGAGTTTTAATTTTTTAAACCAATTACCAAGTCCGGAAGAAATCAAAAAAGAGTATCCGCTTCCGGAGAAACTGGCACAGATAAAAAAAGAACGGGATGCTGCAATTCGTAAAGTCTTAACCGGCGAAGATAACCGTTTCTTAGTTATCATCGGACCTTGTTCCGCTGACAGCGAAGAACCTGTCTGCGACTACGTCAGCCGCCTGACCAAAATTGCAGAAGATGTCAAAGACCGTCTGATTATTATCCCTCGTGTCTACACCAATAAGCCAAGAACAACCGGCGAAGGCTATAAAGGTATTGCTACCCAGCCTGACCCTGAGAAAGCTCCTGATATGGTTGCCGGACTGATTGCAATGCGTAAGCTGCACATCCGTACCATTGAAGAAAGTGGTCTGACCCCTGCCGACGAAATGCTTTATCCGGAAAACTGGAGTTACATTGACGACCTGCTCTCCTACGTTGCTATCGGTGCACGTTCTGTAGAAGACCAGCAGCATCGTCTTGTAGTCAGTGGGTTTGATGTTGCATCCGGAATGAAGAACCCGACCAGTGGTGACTTCTCCGTTATGCTCAATTCCGTATATGCTGCCCAGCATCCACATCATTTCGTATATCGCGGATATGAAGTAGAGACTCCTGGTAACGACTTAACTCACGTTGTTCTCCGTGGTGCTGTAAGCAAACATGGTAACAGCACACAGAACTACCACTACGAAGATATTATGCGTCTGATTGAAATGTATAATGAACGTGACCTTAAGAATCCGGCTGCTATTGTAGATGCAAACCACTCTAACTCCAATAAAAAATACTTCGAGCAGATCCGTATCGTCAAAGAAGTGATGCATAACCGTCAGCTCTCCCCTGAAATTCACAAAATGATTAAGGGTGTTATGATTGAAAGCTACATTGAACCGGGCAATCAGAAAATCGGCGAACACATCTATGGTAAATCCATTACTGACCCATGCTTAGGCTGGGAAGATTCCGCTCGTCTTATCTATGACATTGCAGAAATGAATAAATAATAATTCCATCTACAGGAGCGTTTTTTACTTTACAGGAAAGCAATTTCCTGTAAAGCAAAAAAAGGGGGCAGCCATTTTTTAAGAAAATGGCTGCCTCCTTTTTCTATTTATACAAGTAGCAAGAAACCCGCAAAGCGTGTTTCCCGTAGTTTCTTCTTTATCCTCTTGGGTGTGCCTTGGCATATACTTCACGGATTCTGCTCTGTTTCATCTGTGCATAGATTTGCGTGGTAGAAATATCTGCATGTCCTAACATTTCCTGAACCGCTTTCAAATCTGCCCCATTGCTTACCAGATGAGCTGCAAAAGAATGACGCAGCATATGCGGTGTTATTTCTGTCTCAATTCCGGCTTTCTTTCCATAGGCTTTGATTAATTTCCAGAAACCCTGACGGCTCATTTCTTTGCCGGAACAGTTGGTGAAAAGATATTCACTGCCCTCTTCACTGACAAGATATGATCTTCCCTCTTCCAGATAATGCTGCAGAGCCTCTTTTGCTGCTTCTCCAAAAGGAATAATTCTTTCTTTATGAGCATCTTTGCAGGTAACATATTCCAGTTTCAAATTCATATCACTTAACTTCAAAGAAATCAATTCAGAGACACGGATTCCCGTCGCATAAAGCAATTCTAACATCGCATGGTCCCTTAATTCCTTCGGTGTATTTCCGTTTGGCTGGTCTAAAAGCCGGCTGGTTTCTTCCATAGAAAGAATAACCGGAGCTTTCTTCTCTAACTTGGGTGCCTTTAATCCATCCGTCACATTTTGGTTTACATAATTCTGTGCCACAAGATACTGAAAAAAGGCTTTCATGGATGCAAGTCCTCTGGAAATCGTTGCCGGTTTCTTTCCTTCCTGCTCCTGCTTTTCCATATATATTTTTAAGTGTTCCTGTCTGACATCCTCCACAGAAAGCACACCTTCAGAATACAGAAATTCCTTCATTTTGCGCAAATCCGTCTCATAAGAAACCGCTGTATTTTTCGATATTTTCTTTACTTCCTGAAGATACTTCATAAAAGCATCTATTTCCTGTGTCATAACTGTAACCACCTAACTCTTTTTCTCTTATGCCCTTCTATTCTTTTCTAAAAGGCAAGTACAATCCCTATTATAATGATTCTAATTTGGAAAAGCAATTCATATTTTCGCCTGTTTTTTGCTGATTTACATAAATCTACCACATGTATCTTATTTCTATTTTTCTACCCACAATATGTTGTAAAAATTTTGTAAAATTTTTTATATTTTTTTCAACACGAAGTGCACCATACCTGGATTCAGATATGCCTCTGTTAAGAATCCGATAAAGAACAATAATAATATAATCCCCCACAAAAGGATCCATTCCCCAAGCTTTCCATGTTCCTTTCCGCACTGGTACTTTTCTTCTAACTTTAATAACAGCAGGTATCCGGACACATAGAAAATAAATTGTGGGCATAACGCAATCATCATAAGCCAGATGGCACCTGCGCCAATATTGCTGATTGCCATCACGCACAGAAAGCCAAAAGAAAAGCCACTCCATATCAGAAATATGCTATTCACAACCCGGTACCACGGTGTCATTCCAAAGAAGATTAACGTAAGGACAACCGGTGCTCTTGCTGATAGTACATAAATAAAATAGTCATGTTTTTCTATCGTAATATATTTTAACTGCTGTATGAAATAATCATTTAATATGCCATATTGCTGCAGACGGCTTCTTCCATACAGATTGGCAGCTATAATGCCAATCACAAAACAGCCTAAAAATAACACCTCTAACAGATGAAGATGCTTTTCTCTTCTTATCCCCGATACTCTTTCCATGTATTCACTTGTCTTAATTTTCTTATTTCATATTATTCCGGTAACGGTAACAATATGCCAAGATACCAGCTACGGTTTTACTGTCCTGGATTATTCCGGCATAAATTTTTTCTAATAATTCTTCCGGGTCATATGCCCTTACTTCAATAAATTCTTCCGGATCAAGATGCTGTTTGCCCGGTTTTAAATCCGTTGCCAGATATACATCAATAAACTCATTACAGAAAGCTACGGTCGTCTTTAAAGAAAGCATCTTTTCGATATGACCGCACTGAAAGCCCGTCTCTTCCTCTAATTCCCGCATGGCACTTATTTTCGTATCCTCTGTCAGGGAATCTCTGCATCCTGCCGGCAATTCAATAGTATAACGGTCTAATGCATTCCGATACTGGCGTACCATTAAGATTTTGCCCTCCGGTGTAACCGGCACAACTGCCGCAGCTCCTTTTCTGTGTTCCACATAATCCCAGTATGCAATATTTCCATCCGGTGTCTCGATGGTGTCTGAATAAACATCCACGATTGCGCCCTGATATTTTAACTCCCTGTTAACTCTTCTGATTCTTTTTTCTTCCTGATGGTCCTGTTCCATTGTATTCTCCTTTTTTCTTACAGATTATTCCTCATTACTTGTTTTTTCTCGTAGAGCTTTTTTACTTTGCAGGAAAGCAATTTCCTGTAAAGCAAAAAAATAAGTGTCCAAAAAGCTTTCACTCTTCGGACACTTATTTCCTGCTTATTTTGCGTAATCAACTACACGTGATTCACGAATTACGTTTACCTTAATCTGACCTGGATATTCTAATTCAGATTCAATCTGCTTTGAAATATCACGGGCAAGTAATACCATTTCAGCATCACTTATCTGTTCAGGAACTACCATTACACGAATCTCTCTACCCGCCTGAATTGCAAAAGATTTATCTACACCTTTAAATTCATTTGTAATATCTTCTAACTGCTTTAATCTGTTGGAATATGTTTCCATTGTCTCGCGTCTTGCACCTGGTCTTGCTGCGCTAATTGTATCGGCTGCCTGTACCAGACAAGCAATCAATGACTCTGGCTCTACGTCGCCATGGTGTGCCTCTACCGCATTGATAATAAGCGGAGATTCTTTATATTTTCTACATAAATCCACACCAATCTGAATATGTGAACCTTCTACTTCGTGGTCTACTGATTTACCAATATCATGCAGGAGTCCTGCACGTTTTGCCAATCTTACGTCTACACCAACTTCAGCCGCAAGTAAGCCACAAAGCTGTGCTACTTCTATAGAATGCTTTAATGCATTCTGACCATAACTGGTTCTGAATTTCATTCGGCCTAATAATTTCACAAGTTCCGGATGAATGCCATGTACACCTACTTCTAAAGTAGCAGCTTCACCCTCTTCACGAATCATGGTTTCAACTTCTTTTTGCGCTTTTTCTACCATTTCTTCAATTCTAGCCGGATGAATTCGTCCGTCTACAATCAATTTCTCTAATGCAATACGAGCAACTTCTCTTCGTATTGGATCAAATCCGGAAAGGATAACTGCTTCCGGTGTATCATCGATAATTAAATCTACACCAGTCAGCGTCTCTAACGTACGGATATTTCTTCCTTCACGTCCGATAATTCTTCCCTTCATCTCATCATTCGGAAGCTGTACTACAGAGATGGTTGTCTCTGACACATGGTCTGCAGCACATTTCTGAATTGCAGTAACCACATATTCTTTTGCTTTCTTTCCAGCTTCTTCTTTTGCCTGATGCTCCATCTCTTTGATTAATTTTGCAGTATCAAGCTTTACATCTTCTTCAACAGTTTTTAATAGATATTCTTTTGCCTGGTCGGAGGTAAGTCCTGAGATTCTTTCTAGTTCCCGTACACGCTCTTCATGAAGCTTTGTAATTTCAGCTTTCTGTTTGTTCAGCTCTTCTTCTTTTGCTGCAAAACCTGCTTCGCGCTTCTCAATGGCTTCCAGTTTCTTATCCAGATTGGATTCCTTCTGTTCCACTCTGCGCTCGTTTCTCTGAATTTCGTTTCTTCTTTCCTTGATTTCCTTGTCCAATTCGTTCTTCGTACGAATCGACTCTTCTTTAATCTCAAGCAAAGATTCTCTCTTCTTCGTCTCAGCGGTCTTCACAGCTTCATCTATTATCTCACGGGCTTTATCTTCTGCACTGCCAATCTTTGAAGCAGTCTGCTTTTTCTGGTATGCATTTGCAACAAACCAGGTGATAGCACATGTGACAATAAATGTAATTACAACAGCTATAATTACTGCCTGCACAGGAGCACCTCCTTTATTCAATTTTCATTGTTCATATAACATAAATATTCATTCATCTGTCATAAATAACAATAAATAAATTTTATACTTTTTCTAATATTATGTCAAGTAGTCCGGACATTTCATTACACGTAAAATGTCTTCACTTTTATATCCTCTCCGCATCAGATATCCATACTGTTTCTGCATTTCCTTTGCATCCGGCTGCTCCGGATTATAATGTCTCTTTTTTAATATTTCAGCAATTTTTTCTGTATCATTATTTTCATAGATTTCTTCTAAGGCCTGCTCTGTAATTTCTTTGGGAACTCCCTTCTGCATCAGTTCCTGCTGTAGCCGGCGGCGGCTCTTACTGCCCTGTCGGTAACTGATATAATTTCTTGCATAGCGCATGTCATCAATATAATGATATTTCTTCACATACTCTATGGCATCAAGAATCAGTTCTTCCGGATATTCACTCTCAGCCAGTTTCCGGTAAAGCCCCTGTTCTGTCCGGTCCATCTTCTCTAAAAGTGCAAGTGCCCGTTTTTTCACCCGCTTACCTACTACTTCATAAAAGAGTTCCTGATACAGTGCCTCGTCTACGGTCTGCCCTTCCTGTAATCTGTAGCGGTGCACCTCACCTTTATATAATACAAGGTGTGTACCATCATCCATACACACCTTATATTTGTTTTTCTTATATTCTGTTATCCCTGAAACAATTCTGTCCATTACTCTGCATCAAGAACTTCCGGTCCATTTGCAGCTGAAGTCTCTGTTTCTTCTTCACTCTTATCCACTGCATAATGAGCTCTTACTTTTTCTTCGATTTCCTGGCAGACCTGTGGATTCTCTTTCAGATAAGTCTTGGCATTTTCACGACCCTGGCCAATCTTATCTCCATTATATGCATACCATGCACCGGACTTATTTACAATACCAAGTTCAGAAGCCAGATCAAGGATATCTCCTTCTTTTGAAATTCCTTCTCCGAACATAATATCAAATTCAGCCTCTTTAAATGGCGGTGCCACTTTATTCTTCACTACTTTAATACGGGTACGGTTACCGACAATTTCTCCACCCTGTTTTAAGGATTCAATTCGACGTACATCAAGACGTACGGAAGAATAGAATTTCAATGCACGGCCACCGGTTGTTGTCTCCGGATTACCAAACATAACTCCAACCTTTTCACGCAACTGGTTAATAAAGATTACAATACAGTTAGAACGGTTGATTGCTGCAGTCAGCTTACGAAGTGCCTGTGACATTAGTCTTGCCTGTAAGCCCACATGGGAATCTCCCATATCACCATCAATCTCTGCCTTTGGCACCAGTGCTGCAACAGAGTCTACGATTACAATATCTACTGCACCGGATCTGACCATAGTCTCTGTAATCTCAAGTGCCTGTTCTCCGTTATCCGGTTGTGAAATATAAAGATTATCAATATCTACTCCGATATTCTTCGCATATGCCGGGTCTAATGCATGCTCAGCATCAATAAATCCGGCAATTCCTCCACGCTTCTGTACCTCAGCGACTGCATGCAGGGCAACGGTCGTCTTACCACTGGACTCCGGTCCATATATCTCAATAATTCTTCCCTTAGGAAGTCCGCCTAATCCCAAAGCAATATCAAGACTTAATGCTCCTGTCGGAACAGTCTCCACATTCATCCGGTTGCTCTCATCCCCCAGTTTCATAACAGAACCTTTTCCGTACTGCTTCTCAATCTGGGATATAGCAGCATCCAGTGCCTTTAATTTATCTTCTTTACTGCTGTCTCTTCTCGTATCTTTTACATCTCTCGCCATGTCAATTCTCCTTCATGCGAACTTATGTTCGTTTTCTGATATTATAGTAGTATACTTTCTTCCAAATGTCAACTGCATTTTTAGAAAATATTTTTTTCTGTCCCTATACATTCTGTAAAGTGGGTATACCCGGCAGAATAGCCAAATATTTTATAGACTGTAAATATTCTCATGTAAAGAAAAAAGACTTCTTTCTGAAGTCTCTCATGGAAAGGTATCCTTATCTTAACATAATAAGATTCCGGTTACAAATTAATTTTCTATAAACAATGGAAACCTCTGGCAATCGTTCCATCTTTTTAATCATGATATTGATCCATACCAAGAATCAGGAAAATCTGTTCTAAGTACTTCTCACCAGACCGTTCTCCATAAATGATATGATTGATATACTGCGGACTGCACCCAACCGATGTTGCAAGTTCTTCCTGACTCATCTCAAGTTCTACCAGCCTGCGCTTTATTTCTTTCCCCATTGGAGTAATCTGCCGTTTTGTCTTTGCCATAAAAGTCTCCCCTTTTCTTCTTTATCATTTGTGTTTATATAAAAAATGATGTATAATATGAAAATAATTTCACAAATTACATTATAATTCATAAATATGAATTTGTCAATTCATATTTGCGTATTTTATTTTATTTTTTATTTTCTATACAATATTATTTAATACCTGATAAAGGAGTACACTATGACAATCAGCCAACGTATCTTTGCATTATTACGGGAAAAGAAGCTTTCACAAAAAGAATTATCGGAATACACCGGAATCTCTCCTGCTGCTATCAGCAGCTGGAAATCCAAGGGTACAAATCCTTCTTCTGATAAAATTGTAAAAATAAGTGAATTTTTAGATGTTGATGTATACTATCTTCTGACCGGTGAATACCAGCCGGCTTCCAACCTTCAGATTGCAGAAGAATCAGAATATCATGCTTTCCCATCCGACCCGGATGAACATTTACTGCTCCAGCTTTTCCATAAACTTTCTCCGATGGACAAAGGACGCATCATCGGTCAGTTAGAACAGAAACTTGCTGAAAAATAACTTCTATATTTTTTTATATGCAATGATATATTTTTATAGCAATATGAATCAGGCATTTATTACGCATCTATAAAAATTGTATGATAAAATCCGGACAGTATATTAAGATATACCATCCGGATTTTCTTATCAGCTACAATCATAAAGCTAAAAGCCTTAATACTTCGTCTTTATCCTGCACACCGATGCTCTTTCCCTCAAAAACACCTTTTTTCATTACAACCAGGGTCGGAATGCTCATAATCTGATATTTTAAAGCCAGTGCTGCTTCTTCATCCACATTCACTTTTCCAACCTTTACCTGTCCCTCTAATTCATCCGCCAGTTCTTCTACAACCGGAGACATCATTTTACACGGACCGCACCAGTCTGCCCAGAAATCCAAAAGTACCGGTTTATCTGACTTTAATACTTCTTCTTCAAAATTGTCATTTGTAATCTTTACTACCATTTCGTTATCCTCCTTTACTTTTATAGAAAAGCTTCTATTTTTTCTTTTTTAAGTATGTCTCTTCTTAATTTTGTTTATACCCGCTTAATTTTTACCGAATTCCGATAATACCAGACCATCATTCCGGTCAAGAGTCATGCCGACACTCCATGCATTGACAAATAACAGCAATGGATTGCCCTTAAGGTCACGGATTTTCTTCATATCGGAAGTTCCGGTAAGCTTGTCCATATCAATATCTTTATTTTCAATCCAGCGGATATGCTCATATGGAAGCTTCTCCAAGCGGATTTCCACATTGTATTCATTTTCCAGACGGTATTTTAATACATCAAACTGCAGTACACCTACTACGCCTACGATAATCTCTTCCATACCACCCTGATATTCCTGGAAAATCTGGATTGCGCCCTCCTGTGCGATCTGCATGACACCTTTGACGAACTGTTTTCTCTTCATGGTATCTACCTGACGTACCCTTGCAAAATGCTCCGGTGCAAAAGTCGGTATTCCTTCGAATTCGAAGTTGTCTTTCGCAGTGGTTAAAGTATCACCGATTGAAAAGATACCCGGGTCAAAGACTCCGATAATATCTCCGGCATATGCTTCATCTATAATCTTTCTCTCCTGTGCCATCAACTGCTGCGGCTGGGAAAGACGGATTGTTTTTCCACCCTGGATATGTTTTACTTCCATGCCGGCTTCAAACTTTCCGGAACAGATTCGCATAAATGCAATACGGTCACGATGATTCTTATTCATATTTGCCTGGATTTTAAAGACAAAAGCAGAGAAATCGGAACCAAACGGATCAATCAGCCCCTTGTCCGAATTTCTCGGAAGCGGTGATGTAGTCATGGAAAGGAAATGCTTTAAGAAAGTTTCTACACCAAAGTTCGTTAAAGCAGAACCAAAGAATACCGGTGACAGTTCTCCCCTGGACACAAGATCCATATCGAATTCTGCACTTGCACCATCTAACAATTCAATTTCTTCATCCAATTTATCCCGGTATTCCTGCCCGATTTCTGTTGTCAATGCCGGATCATTAATATCAAAATCTTTTTCTTCACCTTCCTTGGTTCCCTTCAAGGTATCAGAGAACAGCATGACTTTTTTCGTATTCCGGTCATAAACTCCCTTAAAATTCTTTCCGGAGCCAATCGGCCAGTTAACCGGACAGGTAGCAATGCCAAGTTCTTTTTCGATTTCATCTAATAAATCAAAGGTATCATTAGCATCACGATCCATTTTATTGATAAATGTAAAAATCGGAATGTGACGCATTACACAGACTTTAAACAGTTTTCTGGTCTGTGCCTCTACACCTTTTGAACCATCGATTACCATAACTGCAGAATCAGCAGCCATCAGAGTACGATAGGTATCTTCCGAGAAGTCCTGATGTCCCGGTGTATCCAGAATATTGATGCAATATCCACCATAATTAAACTGCAATACAGAAGAAGTAACGGAAATACCTCTCTCCTTCTCTATTTCCATCCAGTCGGAAACTGCATGTCTTGCAGTTGCTTTTCCTTTTACAGAACCTGCCAGGTTAATAGCCCCTCCATACAGAAGAAATTTCTCTGTCAGGGTTGTCTTACCGGCATCCGGATGGGAAATAATCGCAAATGTTCTTCGTTTCTCTATCTCTTTTCTAAAATCAGCCAAAATGGGACCTCCTATAATTCCAGCGGCTCACCCGCACATTTTTGCTTTATGTCGAAGTAAGATAATATGGTTGCGGCAATGTCTGCAAAGCTGCCTCTTGTGCCATAGTTCTTACCCGGAGTAATATGCGCTCCATACATAAGAAGTGGTGTATACTCTCTGGAATGGTCAGTAGAAGGTGTACTCGGATCACATCCGTGGTCGGCTGTAATCATTAAAATATCATCCTCCCGTAACTTTGCCAAAAGCTCCGGCAGCCGCTCATCAAAGTGTGTCAGTGCTTTTGCATAACCATCTACATCATTCCTATGTCCATACAACATATCATAGTCTACCAAATTTGTAAAACATAATCCAGTAAAATCTTTGTCCATATAGGCTGATGTTTTGTCAATTCCATCATCATTTCCGTTTGTTCGTACAAAATCTGTAATTCCGCGTTCTGCAAAAATATCTATGATTTTTCCAACAGACAGCACTGTTTTCCCACTTTCCGTCAGCTGATCTAACATGGTAACTGCCGGCGGTTCTAAGGAAAAGTCATGTCTTCCTGCAGTACGTGTAAAATTCCCCGGTTCTCCGATAAACGGTCTTGCAATGACTCTTCCCACTCCGTTTTTCCCAGTCAGCATATTTCTTGCAATCTGGCAATCCCGGTACAGTTCTTCAATTGGCACTACCTCTTCATGGGCTGCCACCTGGAAAACAGAATCTGCTGATGTGTATACAATCAGTTTTCCAGTTTCCATATGCTCTTTTCCATAATCCCGGATAACCTCCGTGCCGGAATATGGACGGTTGCAAAGTACCCCGCGTCCGGTTTTCTGCTCAAATTCTTCTATGATTTCCTGTGGAAATCCATTTGGAAATGTTGGCAGTGGATGACTGGATATCACGCCTGCAATCTCCCAGTGTCCGATGGTGGTATCTTTTCCTTTGGACACCTCTGTCAGTCTGGCAAATGCACCTTTCGGATTTGCTTCTTTTCCTCCAATGTGGACTCCGTCAATATTAAAATAGCCCAGTGAGCGCATATTTGGCATGGAAAAATATGGACTTCGTGAAGCTGCAAGTAAGGTATTGCTCCCTTCATCATGATACTCTGCCGCATCCGGCATTTCTCCGATTCCAACGCTGTCTAATACAATTAAAAATACTCTCTTCATAGGTATTCCCTCTCTTCTCATGGTTCTGTCGTTTCTTTTTCTTATGCTATTATTATACTAATTTCAGCCCCGTTTTCAAGTATCTAAGGGCGGGGCTGCTTCCCTTAATTTGTCTGTTCTGTTGTGTCTGAATTTCCGGTGGTTTCTGTTGCCGGATTCTCCTGTGCAGTATTTTTCTGAATTGGTGTGATAATGATATTTTCTGCCTCAATGCCGGCTTTTCTCTTTACAATATCCTCTATTTGGGCACGTTTGGCATCTGTTACTTCTCCCATATCAAGTACCACATCCGCTGTATTATCAGTAATGCTGACAACAACATCCGTAAATCCTTTTGCCTCTAACAACATCTCAGCTGCATTTTCCCGTTCTGCAATATCCGTCATTGCCACCATCTGATTTAAGGCATCCTGCTTTGCAGCTTCATCTATATTTGTATTATTGATAATTTCCAGCAAAGTCTCTTTGTTTTTAGAACGTACCTGTTCCCGGCCCAGTTTCATTTCTGACGCATAATCCATGCTGCTGCTTGCCATGACGGCTTCGCCCGGGTTCTCAAGGCTCTCTTCAACCACACTGTCTGCCGCTGATACAGCTTCACTACTGCTATCTTCCGTATCGGTAAAAATATCTGCTTCCGCCAAGTCATCCTCTGCCGATATCTCATAAGATAAATCTGCCGTATCCGCAGAAGCCTCCATTGCCACCTTTTCATCTTTGCCATTCTTGTCGGTAAAACTTAAGTAACCAGCCACTGCTATCATCAATGCCAATGCGGTTATAATGAGTTGATTTTTCTTAAATACTTTCTTCATTTACTGTCCTCCAGTCCGCTCATTTTTACTATTTTTATTCTATGTGCTTCTACCTGAAATAATGCCAAAACCGCCTCGGAAATATTCTGTTTCACCTTCTGGTTATCACCACCGGATGCCACAATTAAAATTCCCTCCACTTTGGGAAGAAGTTCCTTAGAAACAAAGGGGGTATTTCCAGCATCTGCTTCCTCATATACCGTACTTTCCTGTAGCTGCTGTTCCTTTGTGCTTCTTACTCCACCAGTGCTGTCACTTTCCTCTAAAGAATTTTCAGAAGTATTTTTATCCTTTTCCACCACCTGTGTCCCACTGTCCTGATAAGTAATCATCACCTTTACATCTCCGGCTCCGTCGATTTTTTCTAAAATATCTTCTAATTTCCGCTCTATTTCATCCTTAGATGCCTCCATGGTATTATTTTCCTTTGATATATTTTCTTTTGCTTCCTCTGCCTGTTTTTTTTCTTTTGTATCTGTAGGCAATGCGATAATCAGAATCAATATGCCTGTCAGGACTAAAATCAGCCAATCTGACCGTTTTAGTTTCTTTTCTTTTATCTTTTGCATAAAATCCTGCATTTTCATCATCTCACCTCTTCTATCTGAATCTGCGTCTTATCAACCAGATAATTTTCACATACAAATTTTTCTAATTCTGCATACTCCTGACTTGTATGCTCCTTTTTCTCTTCTGTTTCTTTTATCTCAATTGCCGGTATCTCAATATCCGAAACATGGACGGAACTATTTTTTTCAATGTTATCCCCAGACTTTTCAATCCCGATTGTAATACGTTCTATTTCATAAGTCTCAGTTAATGTTACCCTGCTGTATGCCACCGCATAGCCTTTCTGCCTTAGGGTATCCTCTACCTGCCCGCCACAGGCTTCTTCATATTGCAAACGATAATCTGCAGTCTCCGCACTGCTTATGGCATTTATATTTTGTACATTTTCAAGTTCCTGAAAGAACTGTGCCTGTTCCATATTCTGTATCAGCGTATCCTCATCAATTACCTTAGAAGCAATGGGCGCCATTACCGCCAGCAGAATCAGAATCCTAAGAAAGAAATGCACATATTTTTCATAAGTTTTATTCTGTACCAGATACAACAGCACATGTCCAATCAGAAAAAGAATCAGAATTCCCTTCATCCAGTTTAAAATTGCATTCATTTTATATTGTCCCTCTTCCCCTTCTTATTTCTCTTCTTTCCTCTATCCCATAAGGAATCCGGATACTGCAGTAATCATGGCAATCGTCACAAGGAAAAGTACAAGCGAAGTAAGTAAAATCCTTGTAAGCAGCTGGCAGCCCAGACAAATGCCGTTCATGCTTCCTGCGATCCTCTTATCCGATACCGGTTCGGTTACTGCCGCTGTCACTTTATACATAAGACTCAGCAAAAACATTTTACATAAGGGAAACATCACCAGCAAAAGTAAAATCAATACTCCGGCTGTTCCGACACTGTTCTTAATGACCATACCCGCTCCAAGCATCAGTTCACTGACTGCACCTGTAATATTTCCCATTCCAGGTATCATTCCAAGTGTCTTTGTTACTGTACTCATTTTCAAGCGGTCAATGACCGGAACCACCATAGTCTGTACCACATTCAGGCCAATGGTTGCCGCAATCGCACATTTTAAACACCAGCGGATAATTTCTTCCATCAGTTCACACATTCTGCTAAAGCGTTCCCCTTCTATCATATAATTCATAAATTCCATCATGATAAAGATTTTCGTCATTGGCACCAGGCAGGCAAGCATTCCCCACTGAACAATATAAACTACGATAAAAGCAATCTGATAAAATCCAGCCGCTGTAAAATTTGCCATGGAAAATGCCAGAGACATGCCAAATACCGGAATCAGCATATTCATAAAATCTACAATCTGATTCATTGCCGTTACCACAATATCACTCATCATCTGATAGGACTGCAGCAGCAGGACTGTCATCTCCATATAAATCAGGAAAAAGCAGACCTCCGATATATAAGTATTATGAAAAATATCAGAGAAATTTTTAAGAAATGCGCAGCTGATTGCCAGTAAAAGAACGGTTACCAGTATTGCCTTATTATCCTGCAATTCTCCCCACAGAATCCTTCCCACTGCCTGCGTCAGCTTTTGTCCGTCACAGGAAAAGTTTCCGGTTGCCAGCTCTTTAATCAGTTCATAGAAACTAATCTCTTCTGTAGCATCCTGTTCCTTTAAATACTGCTCAATCTCTGATAAATCCAGCTGTTCCATAAAATCATCCGTATAATCCTTATCCGTCCCTGTCCTGCTGTTATCTGATGCTGCTGATACGGAAGATGCCTGTACAAGTCCTCCTGGCATGAGCCAGAACATGAAAAATATAATGAAACATCCTGCCGTTCTTACAAACATCTTAAACGCATTTTTTAATGGTTGTTTCTTCATAAAAAAGCCCCTAACGTTTCAATAAATCCCATCAGCACCGGCATACTGATTAAAAGAATCGACAGCTTGGCAAAGATTTCAATTTGTCCGGCAATTGCCTGATACCCGGATTCTCTGCAGATATCTGTTGCAAATTCTGCTACATAAGTAATTCCAATCATTTTTAAAATCATGGCAAGATACCTTCCATCTACAGGAATCAGCTCCACCACACTATTGATGTAAGACAATACAAGCTCCAATTTTCCTATCAGAAAGATAAAGATGCAAATACATGCCACAATGCTGATTAAAATGCTGTATTCGCTTTTGTAATTTTTGATAAAAAGAGCAAGGAAAACCGCAGTGATTCCCAGTAATCCAACCTGAATAATATCCATATTTCTCCTCTACAACGAAAATAGTGACTTCATCGTTTCAAACAAATCATATATGTATGGAACAATCCAGAACAGCACAATCAAAAGTCCTGCCAGACTGGTTAAAAATGCATGTTCTTCCCGCCCACTGTGCTTTAGCACCTGGCTGATTACCGTCACCAAAATACCGACTGCCGCAATTTTAAATATCAGGTTTACGCTCATCTTCTCCTCCATTAAACCAGAATCAGCACCAGAAATATTCCTGCAGTAGCACACAGGTACATGCTGACTTTTATCCTCTCTCGCATCTCTGTCTGTTCCCTTTGAATCAAAATATTGATTCTCTCTATCAGTATCTCTGCTTCTTTTTCAAACAGCCCTCCGCTTCCCTGTTCCAAAAGCCTTCCGCACTCCAAAAACAGCTGTCCCTCATCTTTCGTAAATATTTCCCGGTTCTCCCATGACTTCCATGCCTCCTTCCAACAGCTTTTCGGACTGCTGTTCTCATACTGCATCAGTTCCTTATGAACCTGCATAAAAAAGGACTGAAAGCCTTCCGGTGCATGATGCCCCAATTCTGCAATAATATCCGGCAGCGGCTTCTTTAAGCTCTGCATATCTCCCTGTATTTTCAGCATACATTCCCGCCAGTCTAAAAGCCCTTTATAATGCCGCTTTATCTGCTGCATCCTGTCATAACCAATCCCAACTGTCCCCAAAAGTATCAGCACAACTCCTATCAATCGGACCATATTTTTTCCCATGCCCCATCATAAATCATAAAATGTCTTCTTCCACCATCATCCTTTTTTAAGATGACATACCGCTCAAAAATCTGCTGTTCCACCCATTTTCTAAGCTGTTCCTTTTGTTGTAATTCCAACATATCTGCCGCATGAATTGTCCCAAGAATACTACATCCACAATGCAATACTTCATCCACTGCCTGAAAATCTTCCATAGAGCCAAGTTCATCCACTGCGATTACATCCGGCGACATGGAACGAAGAAGCATCCGCATTCCCACAGCCTTTTTACACCGGTCTATCACATCTGTACGTATGCCAAGATTATTCTGCGGTATTCCATGGCAGCAGGCTGCTATCTCAGAACGTTCATCTACCACCCCTACTTTAAAGTGTATTCTGCTTGTCTCATCTCCGGAAATCAGACGAATACTGTCCCGGAGCAGGGTTGTCTTTCCAATCCCAACGGAAGATACGAAAAGCGTATTTCTCACACTCTGTTCTGTTCTGATAAAGGGCAGAATTTCCTTTGCACATCCAATCTTCTGATGTGCAATTCTTATGTTCAATGATCCGACATAAGCAAGCTGTTCCACCTTTTCTCCCTCCATCCGGATCTGTCCGGTTACTCCTACCCGGTGTCCACCTTCTAAGGTCAGGAATCCACTCTTTAACTCTTCTTCATAGGCATAAATGGAATACCTGCTTAAAAAAGTCAGCATCGCAGAAATATCACTTTCCTTTATGTAATAACTTCCTTCCGCCTCCACACTTAATCTGCCACTTAGCTTATCTAAAAAATATTCCTTTCTCCCATCCCAGAGAATCATCGGCTGGTTTATACGGATGCGTATTTCTTCTGTCTCCTTTAATTTATCTTTATTTGCAAGCAGCATTTTCCGAAGCTCTGCCGGGAAAATCTGAAGTACCTGTTCTAACATTGTTTCCGGGGTCACTCCCTTCTTTTATAAAAATGTTCTTTCAAAAATTATTAACCCGGCGTCATGGTTCCTCAAAAAGGAATGCCACATAAAAGTTGTAAGCGGCACTAAGAATTTTAATTAAGATATTGTTTTTCCCGGCAACCGGCGCAAATTCACATCCATGTTCAGGTTGCGCCTCGCTGTCACATCCATGTGCCAGCGTTGCCTGGTGCCCACTGAAATTCCAAGTGCCGCTAACAGCTTTCATCAGGCATCCATACTTCGAGGAACCATGCCGCCTTTTTCCCCAATCATAGAAAAACATTTTCCATATCTTCCAGACTTTTTCCCGCTACTTGCGTAACTACGAGAAACATGCGTAAAAAAGAATGTGCCTTGGCACATTCTCGCGCCTGCAGCGGTCGCTTGCGACATCTACCTTATACGCCGCAGTGTGCATCCTCGCGGAGCATTTTTTACTTTATAGGAAAGCAATTTCCTGTAAAGTAAAAAAGTCGCAAGGATTTCTCCTCACGACTAATATATGACTTGTCTTATAAAATATGCTCTAAAATTTGTTTCTCGCCTGCAGAAACTGTCATCAATAGCTTCTTATAGATAATTGGCAACCCATAAGCTTGGCAATAGAACAGAGAATGTGCCTTGGCACATTCTCGCGCCTGCGGCGGTCGCTTGCGACATCTACCTTATACGCCGCAGTGTGCATCCTCGCGGAGCGTTTTTTACTTTACAGGAAAGCAATTTCCTGTAAAGTAAAAAAGTGAAAGCTGCCACAAATGTGACAGCTTTCTATCTTATTAGTTGTACTTACGTTTTCTTGCAGCTTCCGATTTTTTCTTACGTTTAACACTTGGTTTCTCGTAATGCTCTCTTTTACGGATTTCCTGCTGGATACCAGCTTTCGCACAGTTTCTTTTGAATCTGCGTAAAGCGCTATCTAACGTCTCGTTTTCTTTTACGATTACATTTGACATTGTCTCACACCTAACCTCCCTCCAGTTGCGTATTGTGCATATTCAACTGTTTGGGTAATTTTATTGCACTACCAAAGATTATAGCATAATTTTCCCGTACGTCAACCGTTTTTTTGCTGTTTTTCCAATTTTCCGGAAAATATTTTTAATTCAGTATATTTTATGCTAACTGCTGTACAAGAACAGTCTTTGCTTCTGTCAAAGCATCTTTGATGCCAGCCGGATTCTTACCACCGGCCTGAGCCATATTTGGACGGCCACCGCCGCCTCCGCCAACCTTCGCAGCAATTCCCTTGATGAGGTTACCGGCATGTGCACCCTTGCCCATTGCTTCCTCAGTTGCCATTGCAACAAGATTTACTTTGCCATCACAATCAGAAGCTAATACGATAACACCTTCGCCAAGCTTCTCTTTGAGCTGGTCTCCTAAGTCTCTTAAACCATTCATATCTACACCGGAAACGCTGGTTGCTAAAAGTTTCACACCAGCTACTTCCTCCACCTGATTCATAACATCACCTAATGCATCCTTTGCCGCTTTGCTCTTTAAGGATTCATTTTCAGACTGTAATGCTTTTACTTCGCCTAATACATGATTTACACGCTCAACAAGATTTGCAGGTGTCGCTTTTAATAATTTTGCAGCCTCTTTTAAGGTTTCTTCTAACTGGTCATAATATTCAAATACACCTTTGGATGTCAGGGCTTCAATTCTTCTGACTCCAGCCTGGATTCCAGCCTCGGAAATAATCTTAAATGCCTGGACTGCACTTGTATTGCTTACATGGGTACCACCGCAAAGCTCGGTAGAAAAATCTCCCATTTTTACAACACGGACGTTATCACCGTATTTCTCACCAAATAATGCCATTGCACCGGTCTTCTTTGCATCCTCTAAAGACATTACTTCTGTTATAACAGGAAGTGCTTCTGCAATTTTCTGGTTTACAATGTCTTCCACTTCGGTAATCTCATCTGCTGTCATTGCTGAGAAATGTGTAAAGTCAAATCTTAATCTGTGCTCGTCTACATAAGAACCGGACTGCTGTACATGGGTACCAAGTACTTCTCTTAAGGCTTCCTGAAGAAGATGTGTTGCACTGTGGTTCTTTCCGATGGCAAGTCTTCTGTCTGCATCAATGGAAAGTTCTACTTCATCACCGGTCTTAATCATTCCCTTGGTAACTTTACCAATATGTCCGACTTTGCCGCCAAGCATCTTTACGGTATCTTCTACTTCAAAGACAAAGCTTCCGTCCTTGCTGCTGATAACACCGGTATCTGCTACCTGTCCACCCATGGTTGCATAGAATGGAGTCTTCTCTACGAAAATAGTTCCAATCTCACCATCGGATAAAGCTTCTGTGATTTCAGTCTCGGTAGTCATTACTGTAATCTTGGAAGTATAAGTATTGTTCTCATATCCGACAAATTCAGTTGTAATACTTGGGTCGATGGATTCATATACGGTAACATCTGCACCCATGTAGTTGGTTACTTTTCTTGCTTTTCTTGCTTTCTCTCTCTGCTCTTCCATTGCAGCCTTAAATCCGGCTTCATCAATGGTAAATCCTTTTTCTTCTAAGATTTCCTGGGTCAGGTCAAGAGGGAATCCGTAAGTATCATAAAGCTTGAAAGCATCCGCTCCGGATAATTCTTTCTTTCCTTCTTTTTCCAGCTTGTCCTGCATCTCTGCTAAGATAGCAAGTCCCTGATCAATTGTTTTATTGAATTTTTCTTCTTCCTGGGATAATACCTTGAAGATGAAATCTTTCTTCTCCTCTAATTCCGGATAACCATCCTTGCTCTCACGAATAACAGTATCACTGAGTTTTGCCAGAAACAGTCCATCAATTCCAAGTAATCTGCCATGTCTTGCAGCACGACGAATCAGTCTTCTTAAAACATAACCTCTTCCTTCGTTACTTGGCATAATTCCGTCGGATACCATAAAGGTTACAGAGCGGATATGGTCTGTAATCAGACGGATAGAAACGTCATCTAATGCATCCTGCTGATAAGTCTTTCCTGATAATTCACAAATCTTATCACGGATTGCTTTCATAGTATCAATATCAAATACGGAGTCTACATCCTGCATAACAACTGCCAGACGCTCTAATCCCATTCCGGTATCAATATTTTTCTGGGAAAGCTCGGTATAACCACCTTTGCCATCTCCTTCAAACTGTGTAAATACGTTGTTCCATACTTCCATGAAACGGTCACACTCACATCCTACTTTACAGTCAGGACTTCCACAGCCATATTTTTCTCCACGGTCATAATAGATTTCAGAACATGGTCCGCAAGGTCCTGCACCATGCTCCCAGAAGTTATCACATTCTCCGGTTTCCGGGTCACGATAGAATCTGGTAATTTTCTCTGCCGGAACACCGACTTCTTTAGTCCAGATTTCAAATGCTTCTTCGTCTTCTCCATAAATAGATGGATACAGACGCTCCGGGTCAAGCTCTAACACTTTTGTTAAGAATTCCCATGACCATGCAATTGCTTCATGTTTGAAATAATCACCAAAAGAGAAGTTTCCAAGCATCTCAAAGAAAGTAAGATGTCTTGCTGTCTTACCTACATTTTCAATATCTCCGGTACGAATACATTTCTGACAGGTTGTCACTCTTCTTCTCGGCGGAATCTCCTGTCCTGTAAAATATGGCTTTAATGGAGCCATACCAGCATTGATAAGCAGAAGACTGTTATCATTATGTGGTACTAAAGAAAAGCTCTTCATTGCCAGATGTCCTTTGCTCTCAAAGAATTCAAGATACATTCTTCTTAAGTCATTTACTCCGTATTTCTTCACAATAATTCCTCCAAAAAACTATTTTTCTTCCTTTTTATCTTCATGTAATGCCAGTTCCTTTGCATCTTTCCGTTTCCGCAGTGCAATACCTGTGAATACACCGAGAACTGCAATTGCAACCAGAATCACAAAAATAACTACATACTGTAAAAAACTGCCTCCAAATGCGAGAAAATTATCCATACATTCTTCCTCCTGTTTTTAACTACGGGAACCACTTTTTACCGATTTCCCGTGTAACGAAATAGTTTCCTTCCCCTAAGCAGGAAACGTATTAAGTATAGACCAATTAATGGCATAATTCAAGAATTTCATTTGAGATTGTCCATATCAAATACCTGATTTTCTTTTTCGATATCCATGATGCGGTCCGTATACAAATGATTATCACATTTTTGCTTGTATTTTTCAATGGCAGAATAATCCTGCCACATATGCATCGGGAATACATAATCAGCTTCCACATTTTTCATGAAATAAGCCAAACCAAGTTCAGTATACTCACCAAGTCTCGGGTCTAAAACCACAAATGCCACATTGATATGCTCACCTTCTAACTTGCGTATCTGGTGTCTGTAGTCCCGCTCCATCTTGCCATTAATCAGCTCTCCCACATGCTCCATCTTCCAGTTATGAAGGTCTCCTGCATGATAAATGGTCTTGCCACAGGTCTTTACCAGAAACGCCACACCGGCATCCGTGGAACGAAGGGTTTTTACCTTCACTTTTCCGATTTCATATTTCTTATCCGGAATGACATATTCGATACATTTCTTTGCCCGCTCCGGAATACCGTGTTTTTTCATAAAATTCGGACTCATTTTTGTATCTTTTGACAAAATAAAATGAATGTCTTCATAATCCTCTGCCAGTTTTAAAATATTCATATCAAAGTGGTCCTGATGCTTATGGCTTGCAAAGAAATAAATGGATTTGTCTTTGTCAAATACCGGAAGCACTCCGGTAAAAGTATAACCGGTTACACGGTTTCCTTCAAAATAATCAAATATCAAAACCACATCTTCCATTTCCACCACAAAACAGCTATGATGCACAAATATTACTTTCATATCGTTCCTCTCATTTCATTCTGCCAATAATTTCATTTGCTTTCCGGTATATTTCTTCCGGTTCAAATCCAATCTGAAATGTGTTATCTTCATAAAGAATTTGTCCATTTACCATGGTAAGCTTTACATTCTGTTTGCTTCCGCTGTATACAATATTCCTGACGAGATTATTTTCCGGCTGCATATTCGGCTGTTTTAAATCAAGCATGATTAAATCTGCTTTCTTTCCCTCTGCCAGACTATCGCATTCATTTAATCCCATAGCAGCAGCTCCTCCTGTCGTTGCCATATAAAGTACTTCTTCTGCACCAACACAGGCTGCATCCTTTTCTCTGACCTTTGCCAGACCGGTAGTTAAAAACATTTCCCGGAACATATCAAGGCAGTTATTACTTGCCGGACCATCTGTTCCGATAGCAAGATTAATTCCTTCTTTTATAAAGCGGTCAATCGGTGCGATTCCGCTTGCCAGCTTCAGATTCGATGCAGGATTCGTTACTGCCGTAAGATTTCTCTTTCGAAAAATTTCAAAATCCTCATCTTCAAAATATACACAGTGATAACCACCGCCGCCATATTGAAACATTCCAAGCTCTTCCATCAGCCGGGTCGGTGTCATTCCATAACGCTCCTTACACTGTTCTACTTCAAGTGCAGTCTCGGAATTATGGAAATATACCGGTGCATGCAGCTTTTCGGATAATGCTGCCACCTGTTTTAAGTGCTCTTTTGAGGTGGTATATTCCGCATGAAATCCCGGCACATAACCGGTTAAG
Organism: Roseburia sp. OM04-10BH; assembly: GCF_003462605.1. Classification (NCBI taxonomy): domain Bacteria; kingdom Bacillati; phylum Bacillota; class Clostridia; order Lachnospirales; family Lachnospiraceae; genus Roseburia; species Roseburia sp. OM04-10BH. The sequence goes on along the minus strand of NZ_QTZI01000004.1, from coordinate 167,766 downwards.
TCACTCATTTCATTGACTTTATGATAAATTTCTTCCATCTCTTCAATGGAGCTTGTAAAATCATTGAAGCTGCTGACCTGCATGGTCCGGAATCCACAGTCTATGGAAGCCTTTGCAATTGTCTCCGGAAAGAAATACATATCAAAATTTGAAGTGATGCCACTGGTCAGATATTCCATGATGCCTAGTATGCTGAGCCAGTATATATCATCTGCCGTAAGCAGTGCCTCTTTTGGAAATACCTGCTTTGTCAGCCAGTCCTGTAATGGCAGGTCATCCGCATAGGAACGTAAAAATGTCATGGCCGTATGGGTATGGGCATTTTTAAATCCCGGCAGCAGCAGGTTTTTCTCTGCGTCAATTTCCCTGTCCCAAAGAATCATTCCTGCCGGCTCTTTTTCAAAAACACGTTCCGTATCAAGGCCATCCCCGATATAGATAATCTCATCCTTCTTTACCCACAATTCCCCGGTTATCACCTGAAAAGAATGTCCCTCTGACGGCGCTAAGATTCTGGCATTGTAAAAACGTATATTCATACGCAATCCCCTCCTTATCTTCTACCTTCTCCTGATAGATATCTGCCTTTTATATTTAATTTCTATAGCTGCTTCCCCCTATATCATTTTCTTACAGAAATGTTTTCATACCGGTAATAGAATCGGTCACCAGCTTTTTAAACAATGGTGCAACACAATCTGCTGTCTCCTGAACTTCACGGTGTGTCAGGGAAAATGGTGAAATTCCTGCCGCGAGATTTGAAATACAGGAAATACCGCAGATTTTCATCCCCATATGATTTGCTGCAATGGCTTCACAGGCTGTACTCATGCCTACCGCATCTGCCCCCAGTACGCGGCACATGGAAATTTCCTGTGGTGTCTCAAAATTCGGTCCTGATAACTGCAGGTAAGTGCCTTCCCGAAGCGGAATATCTGCTTCAATAGCAGCTTTTCGGATTATTTTCTGCAAATCCTCATCATAGATATGGCTCATATCCGGGAACCGTTCCCCCAGTTCATCGATATTTGCCCCGATTAAAGGAGATGGTACAAAGCAGCCAATCTGCCCGGTAATCATCATCAGATCTCCGGCTTTCATTCCCTGCTGTATTCCCCCTGCAGCATTGGTAAGAAAGAGTACCTTTGCGCCCATCATTTTCATTAATCTTGTTGGCAGCACAACATCCTGCATGGAATAACCTTCGTAATAATGCACACGTCCCTGCATACATACTACCGGCACATCCCCTACATAACCGAATACGAAGCGCCCCTTATGCCCCGGTACCGTTGATACCGGAAACCCTTCGATATCGTGATAATCAAGCACTGCTTCCACCTTCATATTCGTGTCAGCATAATCTCCTAATCCGGAGCCTAAAATCAATGCTGCCTGTGGTTTAAAATCAATCTTATCTTCAAAACATGCATAACATTTTAAAAGCTTTTCATATACTTCGTTCATGCTCCTCACTCCTTTTAACAATTATACCTTCCTATGTATTAAAAATCAAATAAAGAAAGCTGGTTCGATTCCGGCAAGTCCCCGAATAATCCAAGGTCTCCCATCAGATCAATTACGGTCTTACTAACTTTGGTCCGCTGTCTGAAATCATCCTTGGATAGAAATGGACCATCCTTGGCAGCCTCTACCACTGCCTCTGCCGCCTTCTCGCCAAGACCATCTATCGTACTTAAGGCAGGCATCAGTCTGCCATCAATAATCTGGAAACGGGATGCCTGGGCTTTATATAAATCAATGGTCCAGAACTCATAGCCTCTTGCATACATTTCCTGCACAATACGCATATCCTTATAGGTATCCTGCTCCTTCTTCGATAGTGAATCCTTTCGTTTCTCATAATCACGCATGAAGTAATTCAGCTTATCCTTTCCCTGACACATAAGCTCATAACTGAATCCGGTTGCACGGATGGAAAAGTATGCTGCATAATATGCCAGCGGATAAAATACCTTACAGTAAGCAATACGCCACGCCATCATAACGTATGCCGCCGCATGGGCCTTCGGGAACATATACTTAATCTTCTTACAGGACCAGATATACCAGTCCGGTACGCCGTGGGCAGTCATTTCTTCCTCCCACTCCGGTTTTAAGCCCTTTCCCTTACGGACAGACTCCATAATGGTAAAGGATTCCTCACTGTCAAGTCCCATACTGATAAGATAAATCATGATATCATCACGGGTACAGATTGCCGTAGAAATGGTTGCTTTTCCCTCTTCAATCAATGTCTGGGCATTTCCTAACCATACATCCGTACCGTGTGACAGACCTGCAATTCGAATCAGATGGGAAAAGGACTGCGGGTCTGCGTCAATTAACATCTGCATCGCAAAGTCTGTTCCAAACTCCGGAATTCCAAGTGCTCCAAGTGTACAGTTTGTCAACATATCCGGTGTAATACTCAGTGCACTGGTATTCTTAAATAAGGACATGACGGACTTATCATCCAACGGAATCTTCTGGGCATCAATTCCGGTTAAGTCCTCAAGCATACGGATCATGGTCGGATCGTCGTGTCCGAGAATATCAAGCTTTAATAAGTTGTGATCAATGGAATGGTACTCAAAATGCGTCGTAATAATATCGGTTGTCATATCGTTGGCAGGATGCTGAATCGGTGTAAAGGAATAAATCTCTTCCCCCACCGGCAATACTACGATACCTCCCGGATGCTGTCCGGTGGTCCGGTGGATTCCCACGCAGCCCTGCACAATCCGGTCTATCTCACAGTTTCTCTTATGCACACCATGCTCTTCATAATAATTCTTTACATAACCGAATGCGGTTTTATCTGCCAGCGTACCAATGGTTCCGGCACGGAAGGTCTGTCCCGCACCGAAAATTACTTCTGTATATTTATGGGATTTACTCTGGTAATCACCGGAGAAGTTAAGATCAATATCCGGCTCTTTATTTCCCTTAAATCCAAGGAATGTTTCAAACGGAATGTCAAATCCTGCTTTCACCAGTGGTTTGCCGCAGTTCGGACACCGCTTATCCGGCATATCACAACCGGACTGTCCGCCATATTCCTTTACTTCCGGCGAATCAAAATCACTGTAATGACAGTGGGCACAGTAATAATGTGGTGCCAGCGGATTTACCTCCGTGATTCCGGACATGGTTGCCGCAAAAGAAGAACCTACGGACCCACGGGAACCTACCAGATAACCATCCTCATTGGATTTCCAAACCAGCTTCTGGGCAATGATATACATTACCGCATAACCGTTTCCGATAATGGATTTTAACTCCCGCTCCAACCGCTCCGATACGATTTCCGGCAAATCCTCTCCATACATCTCATGTGCCTTGTTATAGCAGATATCACGCAGCATCTGATCGGAATTTTCAATTACCGGCGGACACTTATCCGGGCGAACCGGAGAAATGCGCTCGCACATATCTGCGATCTTATTGGTATTATCGATAACAACTTCTTTCGCTTTCTCACTGCCTAAATAGCTGAATTCCTCCAACATTTCTTCTGTGGTACGAAGATATAGCGGAGCCTGCTCATCGGCATCCTTAAAGCCTTTACCCGCCAGAATAATCCGGCGGTATACTTCATCCTCCGGGTCCATAAAATGCACATCACAGGTTGCCACAACCGGCTTATGGAATTCTTCTCCTAATTTTACAATCCGGCGGTTAATGTCCTTTAATTCATCCATGGTGGAAATCGGTGCTTTTTCATCTTTTATCATAAATGCATTATTTCCAAGAGGCTGGATTTCAAGGTAATCATAAAACTTCACCAGACGGATAATCTCTTCCTGCGGCCGTCCCTGTAAAATTGCCTGATAAAGTTCTCCCGCCTCACAGGCAGAACCAATCAGTAAGCCTTCCTTGTGTTTTAAGTATTCGCTCTTTGGAATTCTCGCCCTCTGATGGAAATAATCAAGGTGGGATAAGGATATCAGCTTATAGAGATTCACACGTCCCAGATCATTCGTTGCAAGAATAATAGCATGATGGGTCGGCATCTTCATAACGGTCTCTTTGCTGACATGTCCCTCGGCATTTAATTCATCCAGTGTATTGATGCCACGGTCAGCAAGCATTTTTACAAACTTTTCGAAAATTTCAGCGGTACATGCCGCATCATCTACCGCACGGTGATGATTCTCCAGCGAAATATTTAATGCCCTTGCTACGGTATCCAGCTTAAAACGGTTCAGGTTCGGCAGCAGCATTCGTGCCATGGCAACGGTATCTGCAATGGTAAAATCATAAGGAATGCTTAAACGGTCACAGTTATATTTGATAAAGCTCATATCAAAATCAGCATTGTGTGCTACCATAACAGCACCATCACAGAAGGCTAAGAACTTCGGCATAACTTCCGCAATCACCGGTGCCGTAATTACCATATCATCTTTGATTCCGGTCAGATTTTCAATGTGGAACGGAATCGGCACTTCCGGATTAACAAAAGTGGAAAAACGCTCGGTTATATTCCCCTTTTCTACTTTTACCGCACCAATTTCAATAATTTTATTTACCAGCGGTGAAAATCCGGTGGTCTCTATATCGAATACCACATAGGTATCCTGCAGAGACTGATTCTTTGAATTTTCTACAATGTCCTTCAAGTCATCCACAAGATAAGCTTCCACACCATAGATAATCTTAAAGTCCGGGTCATCCGGCAGTGCATGGTTTGCAATCGGGAATGCCTGGACATTTCCATGATCGGTAATCGCCAGTGCCTTATGTCCCCACTTATATGCCCTTTTTACCAGATCTCCTACATCAGTAACACCATCCATGTCACTCATCTTGGTATGGCAATGAAGCTCTACTCTCTTTAACGGGCTGTTGTCCATTCTTATTGTAGTAAAATCAGGGATTTTCTTAATTCCGACAATGGAGCCGATGGTCAGTTCACTGTCAAATTTATCAATGGTCGTTACACCCTTAATTTTAAGAAATGCTCCCTTTTTCAAATCTCCCATCAGTTCCGGTAGATTCTCATTTTTTGTAAAGATTTTAAGCACAATGGAATCCGTAAAATCCGTTACTGACATAATGATAATTGTCTTTTCACCACGGATTTCTCTTGTATCTAATGTCATTATCTGTCCACGGATGACAACTTCTCCCATTTCACCTACGATGGTCTCAATCGGAATTGCATCCTCTTCAAAATCACGGCCATAAATAACATCCGGATTGTCTGATTTTTTAACAAAATCTCTTCTCTGGAAGGAAGATTTTCCCTTAAAATCCTTTCCGCCGGAAAAGTTATTCTTTCCAGCAGCAGGTGCTGCTCCTGCACCTTCTGTGCCGGTAGTCTGTTTTTTCTCCGGGGCAGCAGGTGTTTTTTCCTTTTCTGACGCTCTAGCATCCGGCTGTGCGTTTGCTTCATTGGTAGCAGGCTGTTCCATGCCATCTGCATTCTGCGTTCTTGCAGCAGCGGTTCGTGCCACGATATGGGCAACCTCTGTTTCAATCTGGCTGTCAGCACTCTTTAAATAATCATTTTCTGCCGGCTTCTCATACTGTGGCTCAATCATTAATTTTAATCCACAACGTTCGCAGATGATTTTTTCTAAGATATCAATCAGTTCATTGCTCCGCTCTGTGGCAACAATGGTATCCTCTAAGGTAAGAATCATATGGTCTTCCCGGTCAAATTCCATTTTGCTGCAGCGCATCAGATTATAGAGCAGTACGCTGTAATTGCGAATCTCTTCTAAAATACTCTCCCGGTATACCGCCATCAGTTTTTCCGGTGTATACTGGCTGGATAAATTAAATTTTTCTATGATTTTAACAGCTATCTCCTTGTGCGGAAATAGCTGTTGTCTGATTTCTTGTTCAATATGATAGATTTCCGGTTTTGGAATTAGCCTTGTACTCTCTAAATAAATCCGCAGTGCATTCTGTGCGGAATTCGATGCCACTTTTGTAATCTCTGTTTCTTTCAAAAGTGCACTTATCTCCCCGGTAATCTTTAATGTTGGAAAAACTTCAAAAAACAGTTTTGCCATAATTTTTCCTACTCCTTATTCCAGTTCAAAAGTTCCTTTCTCAATTCACTTAAGAGCTGATTCTCCGGTACTTTACGGTCTATCTGACCATGCTTTATAATTAGTCCTTCTCCCACACCGCCTGCAATTCCGATATCGGCTTCCTTTGCTTCTCCCGGTCCGTTGACTACACAGCCCATAACAGCAACCTTGATGTCTAAAGGAATGTCCGCTACCATATTCTCTACCTGATTTGCCAGTTCGATTAAGTTGATTCTTGTTCTTCCACAGGTCGGACAGGATACAACCTCAATGCCACCCTTGCGGAGTCCCAAGGTTCTTAAAATCAGTTTTGCTGATTTGATTTCTTCTAACGGATCTCCGGTTAATGAAACACGAATGGTATCTCCAATCCCCTGATTTAAAATCAGTCCCAGTCCAATGGAGGATTTAATATTTCCGCTGATAATCGTTCCTGCCTCTGTAATTCCCACATGCAGGGGATGATCGGTTTGCTCAGCAATCAGTTCATGGGCTTTTACACACATCATAACATCTGAAGATTTGATACTGATAACGAGATTGTCATATCCCATATCTTCAATAAGATGCACTTTATCCAAAGCACTTTCTACAATGCCTTCTGCAGTAACACCATGATATTTTTCTACTAAATCCTTTTCCAGTGAACCGCTGTTGACTCCCACACGGATTGGAATATTTCTTTCCTTTGCTACGTCTACCACAGCCTGCACACGCTCTTTGCTTCCGATGTTGCCCGGATTGATTCTGATTTTATCTGCTCCATGCTCCATGGCAGCAATAGCCAGCCGGTAATCAAAATGAATATCTGCAACCAGTGGTATTGCTATCTGCTTCTTAATCTCAGTCAATGCTTCTGCGGCTTCCATTGTCGGCACCGCACAGCGGATGATATCACAGCCTGCCGCTGCCAGACGGTTAATCTGCTCTACGGTTGCTTTTACATCCTCTGTCTTTGTATTGGTCATTGACTGTATCAGGATTGGATTTTTTCCACCGATGATACGGTCTCCTATTTTTACCACTTTCGTATCTTTTCGTTCCATGATTGCTTTTCCTCCTGTGCAGGATTATTTAAAATAATTTTCGAATATCGTTAAACATAACAAGCACCATCAATGCCAGAAGCAGCATCAGTCCGACAAAATGAACCATGCCCTCTTTGTCCGGATCCACCCGTTTCTTTCTGACGGCTTCTATAATCAGAAATACCAGTCTTCCTCCGTCTAATGCCGGTAATGGAAGCAGGTTCATAATTCCAAGATTGGCAGTCAGCATTATGGAATAATTAATTAATGTCAATACCACCGATAGCGTTCCCGCTGACTTGCTCTCGTCATAAGTATCACCAATATTCTTTACAATACCTACCGGTCCCGAAAGTTCATTGACACTGACTCTTCCGGTCACTAACATCTTCAAGCTGTCCATGGTAACTTCTATCCAGTATTTCACTTCATATACGCTATATTTTATGGTCTCAAAAATATTACCCCGCTCACGCATGGTATTTCCATAGATTCCAAAGAGATTTCTTCCTGCTTCTTCATTATATTTCGGGCTGATGGTACAGGTATATTCCTCTCCATCTCTTTCATAGGTCACTTCCAGATTCTCATTGGAATGAAACAGCGTGTAAACACTTACTTCACGATAAATATGAATGTTCTTTCCATTGATTTCTTTAATGATATCTCCAGCCTGAAGTCCTGCTTCCTCTGCCGGATATCCTTCCATAACACCTTTTACCTCCGGCCGGTCAAATCCGGCTGTCCCGATAACAATCAGTGCCAGAAGGAATGCCAGAATAAAGTTAAAAACCGGTCCTGCCGCTACAACTGCTATTCTCGCCCATACGGACTTGCTGTTAAAGGAGCCTTCACTTTCCGACTCTCCGTCTTCGCCTTCCATCATACATGCTCCACCAAAAGGCAGCAGTTTTATGGAATATTTTGTCTCTCCCTTTGTAATTCCAAATAGCGTTGGTCCAAGTCCCAGACAAAATTCATTTACTTTGATTTTATTTTTCTTTGCCAGCAAAAAATGTCCCAGTTCATGAAAAATAATAATAAAACTGAACATTAAGATTGCAATGATTATTTTCAATCTACCACCTGCTCTCTATATACTCATACGCGGCCTGCTCTGTTGCAAGGATTTCTTCTACGGACGGACTGGCAATATAGGTACACTGCTCCATACACGCCTGTGCAATTTCCGGAATCTCCAAGAAACGGATCTTTCCGTCTAAGAACATTGCTACCGCTCTCTCATTTGCTGCATTAAAAGCAGTCGGAATGTTACCGCCCTTTCTGCAGGCTTCATAAGCCAGCTTCAATCCATAAAAAGTCTCCATATCCGGCTCTTCCAATGTAATTGCCTTCATTTTCCAGAAATCAAGCCGGTCTCCACTTAAGTGTAACCGGTTCGGATAATACAGGGCATACTGGATTGGAAGCCGCATATCTGCTGTTCCAAGCTGTGCAATGACTGCACCGTCTTCATACTCTACCATAGAATGTATGATACTCTGTGGTTGTACTACAACCTGAATCTGGTCTGCATTTACATCAAACAGCCATTTTGCTTCAATGACTTCAAGTCCCTTATTTATCATAGTTGCGGAATCAATAGTGATTTTACGTCCCATGCTCCAGTTCGGATGCTTCAATGCATCTTCCACTTTTACCTGTTCTAATTCCGCCCGCTTCTTTCCACGGAATGGTCCGCCGGAAGCTGTCAAAAGTATTTTTGCAATTTTATTGTCTCCGGCTCCCTGCAGAGACTGAAAGATTGCACTGTGTTCACTGTCCACTGGAAGGATTTTCACATTACATTCCTTTGCCAGCGGCATAATAATATGTCCTGCGGTAACTAAAGTCTCCTTATTAGCTAGTGCAATATCCTTTCCTGCTTTCATAGCGGCTATGGTCGGACGGATACCAAGCATACCCACAATGGCAGTTACAAGAATCTCTGCTTTCTCTTCCGTTGCTACTTCTAAAAGTCCTTCCATCCCGGAAGCCACCTTTACCTTCAAATCTGCAACCCTTGTCCGAAGCTCAATCGCATCCTCTTCTGCCCATACAGCAACCAAAGCCGGATGAAACTCCCGGATCTGTTCTTCTAATTTTGCAATATTATGTCCTGCCGCAAGTGCAGTTACTTCAATATCTCCATGTTCTCTTACAACAGAAAGTGTCTGGGTTCCAATGGAACCAGTGGAACCTAAAATTGCAATCTTCTTCATGTTTCCTCCTACTTGCCAATCAGATATAATGCAAGATAATAAATAATTGGCGCTGTAAATATTACACTGTCAAAACGATCTAAGATTCCACCATGGCCAGGAATCAGTTTGCCATAATCTTTAATGTCATAATTACGTTTGATTGCAGATGCAGTCAGGTCTCCAATCATAGATATGATTGCCCCAATCGCACAAATCATGCAAAGCATAATGATATCACGGTTGGTGCTTCCCATAGAGCCCTGGAAAACAAAGCAATAAATCAGGGTTAATAATGCTGCTCCCACTACTCCGCCAACAGCTCCTTCCCAGGATTTCTTCGGAGAAAGCACCGGTGCCATCTTGTGTTTTCCAATCAGCACACCCACGCAGTATGCACAGGTATCGCAGCCCCAGGAGCATAAGAAAATTAACCATACAATATAAGCTCCACCCGGTAGCATTCTGGTCTGATATACATAAGAAAGCATCACCGATACATAAAATACACCAAAAAATGCTGCTAACATCTGCTCGGTATGATATTTCGGATAAGAAAATACATATACAAACATCAGCACTACCAAAAGTGCGATGACAAATAACATCATATCCGGAATAAACTGAAATTTCAGATTGCAATAATATACAATCGTTGCCAGTCCGCCGACTACACCGGCACAGCTTTTTTCAATTTTAAACACACGATACAGTTCATATAATCCAATCAAAGAAATAATTCCGGTTACTGCCAGCAGCAAATCATTTCCGGTAATAATGAATACCAGTGCCAGAATTACCAGCACGATTCCACTTAATAATCTTGTCTTAAACATATTACTCCTCCTCTATCTTTCCATATCTCCGGTCTCTTCCGCTATAATCCTCTACTGCTTTACGCAGTTCTTCCGGTGTAAAGTCCGGCCATGGAACCTCAGTAAAATATAACTCACTATAAGCAAACTGCCACAGCAAGAAGTTGGAAAGCCTCTGTTCTCCACTGGTGCGGATCATAAGATCAGGATCCGGGATATCTTTCGTATCAAGATAGGATGCATATTTCTCTTCGGTAATCTCCTCTGCCGAAATACCATCCTGCCACATTTTCTTCATTCCACGGATCATTTCATCTCTTGCTCCATAATTAATGGCAATCTGTAAATTCAGTCCCGTATTATGGGCAGATTCTCTTTCCAATACAGCAATCTGCTGCTGGAATTTATCATCCAGCCGGCTGGTATCCCCGATTACACGGACTCTCATATTATTCTTGTCCGCTGTCTTTATACAGTTCTTAAGATAACTGCTCAAAAGCTTCATCAAAGCATCTACTTCATTCTGTGGACGGTTCCAGTTCTCTGTGGAAAATGCATACATGGTTACGTATTCTATGCCCAGATCATGCGCTGCTTTACAGATAACTTCAACATTCTTTGCCCCCATAGTATGTCCATAGTTTCTTGGCATTCCTCTTTTCTTTGCCCAGCGTCCGTTTCCATCCAGAATAATTGCAACATGTTTTGGAATCTTCATCTTTGTTCTCCTTTTTACAGATGTTTACAACATAAAAGGGGACACGGCAATCGAGCTATGTCCCCATATGTGTCGTACATGGATAAGATTATACCGTAAGGATTTCCTTTGTCTTTTCCTCTACTGCACCATCAATTTTTGCAATATATTTATCCGTAATTTTCTGAGTATCGTTTTCTAATTCCTTTAATTCATCCTCAGATACTTCATTTGCTTTGTTCTGTTTCTTGAATGCATCATTAGCATCCCTTCTGATATTACGGATTGCCACCTTGGCATTCTCACCTTTTTTCTTAATATCCTTTGCCAGTTCTTTACGTCTTTCCTCGGTAAGCTCCGGGAATACAAGACGGATTACTTTACCATCGTTGGTTGGATTTAAGCCTAAATCAGATGTTAAAATTGCTTTTTCAATCTCTTTTACAAGGGATGCTTCCCAAGGCTGGATCTGAATCATTCTTGGCTCCGGAACATTGATATTTGCAACCTGCTGTAACGGGGTCGGTGTTCCATAATAATCTACAGTAATTCTGTCTAAGATATGCGGATTCGCTCTTCCTGCCCGGATAGTTGCATATTCTTCCACAAGATTCTCGTATGATTTCTGCATTTTCTCTTCATATGGGGTTAATCTGCTATCCATAAATAATCTCCTTTATTATACAGTCACTTTCGTGCCGTTAAATTTTCCGCTCATTGCATTTACAATGCTGTCCGGCTCATTTAATCCGAATACATACATTGGCATTTTATTTTCCATACACATAATAGATGCGGTTAAATCTACTACTGCAAGCTTCTTATCAATCACTTCCTGAATGGATACCTCATCATATTTCTTTGCTGCCGGATTTACCTTCGGGTCACTGTCATAGACACCGTCAATGGCTTTTGCCAGGAAAATGCCCTCTGCATCCATTTCAATGGCACGGAGTACAATTCCGGTATCTGTTGAGAAATAAGGATGTCCTGTTCCACCTGCAAAAAATACTACCATTCCTTTTTCAAAATATTTATTGGCACGGTCTTTTGAGAAAAGTTTGGTCATGCTGCCACACTCAAACGGAGTCAGAATCTGTGTCATCATTCCAACAGAACGGAAGATTTCAGATACATAAATACAGTTCATAATCGTTGCAAGCATACCAATCTGGTCTGCTTTGGTACGGTCGATAGTCTCGCTGGAACGTCCTCTCCAGAAATTACCGCCACCAATTACGATTCCAACCTGGCATCCGCCATCTACAATCTGTTTTACCTGGCGGGCAACTTCTGTTACGGTCGGCTCATCAAAACCTGTTTTCTTTTCTCCTGCAAGTGCTTCTCCACTTAATTTTAAAAATACTCTCTTCATTATTTATTCTCTCCAAAAAGACTTTCCACATCAATATCAGCATAGCACTGGGAACAGAAACCTTCGATAACTGCACCATTGTTAATCTGAACAGAACGGGATTTGATGTTACCCATAACAACTGCAGAAGTATCTACAACTACAGGTCCCTGAACATCGATATCGCCCTTGATTGCTCCTGCGATAACTGCAGAGCTTGCGGTAATATTTCCAATAATGACAGAACCAAGTCCGATTTTAACAGTTCCGGTGCTTACTACTTCACCTTCTACTTTTGCAGCATCAGCGAAGAATTCAGCAGAATTGCTGTTTCCATTGATAGTTCCGGTAACAACCAGCTTGCCATTACACTGAACATCACCATTAATATTTCCACGGATATCTAAAGAACCAGTAGATGCCATATTACCGGTAATGGATGTTCCTTCTGTGATTACAGATACTTCATCTGAAACTTCATCTGATGTCTGAACCGGAGCAAAATGCGCCGGAGTTGCCGGCTGTACCGGTGTTACTGTCTCTTCTGGCATTGTCATGGTTTCATTTGCTGTTGTCTCACTCATTTTACTTTCCTCCTGAATATGTAAATCTTCTTTTTCTTCTGCAGCTGGTGTCTCTACTTTTGTTTCTGTTTCCTGTGCCGGTGCTTCCTTCTCTACCGGAGCATTGGCATCCTTGGTAACCTTTTCTAAAAGTCCGTCCAATTTGGATAATTCAGACTCCACATCCAGTTCATCTTCCAATGTATTGACTACTACATCGTTATCCTGCTCTGCTGCCTCTGTTGTGTCTTCACCCGGTACCAGTTCGTTCACTGCCTGCGATAAATCCTCTTTAAAATCTTTAAAAAAGCTCATTCTTAAAAACCTCCATTTTTTCTATTGAACACTGTCTGCACTAATATGCTGTATTACAGTTGTATCCTCAGTAATCGGAAGTAACTCTACTCCCTGTGCCTGTAGTGCCTCAATCATCGGACCTAAGGCTTCCACCGTTGTCTCCTTCGTATTTGCATCATGAAGTAACACAACCGATGTTTTATATTTTACCACATCCTCTAACACATTATCTACCAGCTCGTCCGCTGTATATGCCTGTGATGTAGCATCACCACTGGTTACATTCCAGTCAAAATAAGTAACATCCTGCTCATTCAGATATTTTATAAACTCTTTCATATCAGTATTACTGACCTGATTGCTGCTTCCACCCGGGAAACGATAATAATGGCAATCCTCTCCCGTTATATCATAAAGATAATTTTGTATTTTGGTAAAATCATCCTCAAAATTTTCAAGCGAATCGTAAATCACACTGTATTTATGGGAATAAGAATGCATTCCCAGTGTGTGCCCCTCATTTACAATTCTTTTATACATCTCCTGAGACTCTTCATCTTCTTTTCCTACAACAAAAAATGTTGCTTTCACATTATACTGCGCCAATGTATCAAGAATAGCTGCCGTATTGGAACTTGGTCCATCATCAAAGGTAAGATATACTTTAAGCTGATCTCCCGGCTGTGCCTTGTTGCTTTCATCCTCTGCCACCAATGGCTGGACAATCGAACTGTCTGCATTCTGATCCTGATATTCTGTGTCTGTCTGTAATTCCGTTCCAGTAGACATTTCTCCTTTCGACTGGTTCTCGTCCTGCTGTACCTTTCCGGAAACAATACCGCTTGATACCAGCCTGTCTATCTGGTTCTGTAAAGAAATTACCCGGCACAACAATACCACGCACAAAATAATCGATATCAGCATCCAGGCGAAGATAGATGTTATAATCCCCGTCTTCATGCGATTAATGCGTTTTCGCCTTTCCCGCTGTTCCTTTAACCCCTTCGTGGTCTTCTCTTCCATGTAGTGACCTCCCGGTCATAAAATCTCTTTTCTATTGTAACACACTTTAACAAAATATCACTATAAAAAATAATTTTAATTGAATTACTTCTTGAGATTTTTCTTTCTTTTGTCAGAAAATTCCCCTGCAGAAATCACTCTACAGGGGAATTTTATATACTTTTACAATTTGTGCTAAGCTTTTGCTTAGTTTCCTGCTATCTGAGCAGCAACTTCTGCAGCAAAGTCTTCATTTTTCTTCTCCAAACCTTCACCTGTTTCGAAACGTACAAACTTCTTAACAGATACAGGAGCACCAACTTCTTTGGAAACCTGCTCTAAGTATTTTCCAACTGTCTGTTTTCCATCTTCTGCTTTTACATATACCTGATCTACTAAGCAGATTTCTTTTAACTCTTTGCTGATACGTCCTTCGATCATTCCATGGATAACCTTTTCCGGTTTCTGGGACTCTTTCGGATCATTCATAATCTGAGCTAAGAGAATTTCTTTCTCATGTGCGATGTAATCTGCACTTACTTCATCTCTGGAAACATATTTTGGATTTAAAGCTGCTATCTGCATTGCAATGTTGGTTAATGCTTCTTTTACTGCATCATTTACAACAGTTGTGTCAGCATCAACGATAACACCGATTCTTCCGCCGCCATGGATATAAGATACTACACAACCATTCTCAGCTACAACCTTTTCGAATCTACGAATCTTTAAGTTCTCTCCGATAACTGCAACTTTCTCTACTAATGCATCTTTTACTGTCTTGCTTTCATCTGCATTCCATTTTTCTTCCATGAATGCATCCATGTCTGCTGCGTCAGAGTTTACTGCCTGTGTTGCAACAGCCTCTACAAACTCACGGAATGTATCATTTTTAGCAACGAAGTCTGTTTCGGAGTTAACTTCAACAACTGCTGCTGTCTTATCATCTTTTACTACAACAGTACAAAGACCTTCTGCTGCAATTCTTCCAGCTTTCTTCTCAGCTTTTGCCTGTCCGTTTTTTCTTAAATATTCAACAGCCTCATCCATGTTGCCGTCTGTTTCACCTAATGCTTTTTTACAATCCATCATTCCTGCGCCGGTTAATTCACGCAGTTCTTTTACCATTGCTGCTGTAATAGCCATCTTCATTTTCCTCCATTTATTTTTTCTAAAGGTAAGGACAGGCAATTACTGTCTGTCCTGTTTTATACACACGTTGTGTGTTTCTTATCGTTTAAAATACTGTTCTTATGCCTCTACAGCTTCTTCTGCATCCTCTGCAGCTTCAGTGTCAACATCAACAGTTCCCTGATTTGCTTCGATAACAGCATCTGCCATTTTAGAAACGATTAATTTAACGGCTCTGATTGCATCATCGTTACCAGGAATTACATAATCTAACTCTTCCGGATCACAGTTTGTATCTGCAATACCAATAAGTGGAATTCCTAAGGAATGAGCTTCCTGAACGCAGATTCTTTCTTTCTTAGGATCTACGATAAAGATAGCATCTGGAATCTTCTTCATTTCTTTAATTCCGCCTAAGTTCTTCTGTAATTTATCTAATTCTTTCTTTAATTTGATAACTTCTTTCTTAGGAAGAACATCAAATGTTCCATCCTCTTCCATAGTTTCGATTGCTTTTAATCTTGCAATACGGCTCTGGATTGTCTTGAAGTTAGTAAGCATACCACCTAACCATCTCTCGTTTACATAGAACATGTTACAACGCTCTGCTTCTGTTTTGATAGCATCCTGAGCCTGTTTCTTTGTTCCTACGAAAAGAATAGTACCACCATCAGCAGCGATATCTGCCATAGCTTTGTAAGCCTCATCAACTTTGCCTACAGATTTCTGCAGGTCGATGATGTAGATACCATTTCTCTCTGTGTAGATGTATGGAGCCATTTTAGGGTTCCATCTTCTGGTCTGATGTCCAAAATGAACACCTGCTTCTAATAACTGTTTCATTGAAATAACGCTCATTGTTTTTCCTCCATTTGGTTATTCTTCCATATACTTCTTATTATCAGACAACCTTGCGGCACCAATCTGACAATCGGTATATGTGTAAATTTATCGCAACGCATGGATTATATCATACTCAGCCATGCTATGCAACCTTTTTTTAATGATGAATCGTTTTATCCGTAAGTATTCCGGCAATTTCTTCATAGCCAGCCCCTTCTGGAATCGTTACGGTTCCGGGCAGGACAAAATTGGCATAATTATTATCTACCATATATTTATTAAATGCTTCTGCATTGTCCACAAGACCTTCTTCCTGCAGACGCTGTGAAACCGCATTAGAAGAATCTCCTACTTCTACGGTAAATTCCTTCTGTACCATATTGTTTCCATCTTGTGACGGTGGTACGGCATCCGCTCCATCTGTTCCCACATCCTGCGATATCTCCCCTGAATCAGTTGTTCCCGGCTGCATATCTGCCTGTTCTGTATTAAAGCCGCCCTCCGTGCTCTTTGGAATCTCATCTTCTGTTTCTGTAGCTTTTGGTATGGTGTCCTTTCCGGTATCTTCCATTACCATTCCAAGTTCTTTTGCCCTTGCAATGATTTCATCATCTGAAAGGTCATTTTTCTTCATTGCAAATGATATGGATAAGATAATCGTGCTTATCAGAATACCAATTCCCAAGCCTCTCAGATAATACTTAAACTTCACTTGTATCTACTCCTTTATACAATCCTACAACCAGTCTCACTTCACCCTGTCCAAGACCCAGTTCCTTTGCTATCTCTACATACGATTTTCCCTGACTGTATAGGGCAAGGATTTTTTCGTTATGATTCGTCTGCTCCGGCTGTTCTTCCATCTCTCCGGTTGCCGGTTCCGCTTCTGTCTCCACCGGTTCCTCTGTGGCTTTTACTTCTTCTGTTTCTTTAACTACAGACTCTTTCGCCTCTTCTAAGCTCTCACCGATTTCGGCTGACATCTCGCCAATTTGTCCTGCAAGCTTTGTCAGTTCTGTGTGCTTGTCATTTAGCATGCTGTATAAAAACATAATCTCATTATGGGTCTGATTCATCTTCTCCATAACGGTATCCGAATATTCACCGATTGCCAGCATTTTTTCATTGGTCTCTTTATCCAGTGCCCGCTCCACCTTATCTGTGGAATCTTCAATTGCATGGTCAATCTGGTCTTCTATCGCAGCTTCTGCATCTTTCAACTTGTTTTCCAGTATTTTTTTTATCTCATTCTGACTCAGTTCCGCAATACGGTCTAATTCTGCACCGGATAGCTTTTCTGTTACCATAAAGCTTCCTATCATCATAACCAGACCAGCCAGAATCAGGATGATTTCCACGCCTGTCATCTGTCAGATACACTCCTTTTTATATTTTAACATCAAAGCCGCCAATTGCACCTTTGATAACCACACGGTCTTCTTTCTGTTTCTTTTTCCGTTGTTCCTGCCGCTGGTACTGACCCTTTCCCTCTTCCTTTGCATCAAAACGATGTTCTTCCATCTGGGAATCATCTTTCCTGGTCACCTGCTCTGATTGGCGGTATTCTTCTCTTTGCACTTCCATCTGTATATTTTGCTGATCCACCATAGGTTTCATATCCTGCTGTTGTTTCAGTGTTCCAACATCCTGTGTTCTCTGAATAACTCCATTCATATCTACCGGACGAATTGACATATCCACACACCTCCAGCCTGTCTCAACCATATGTCATTACATATTTGAGATTTTTACTTCACCCTCATCCTTATAAAGCTGGCAGAAACTTCTGTCATCCTTTACAACAAGGCTTACATCGGTAATATTTACAATTACTCCCGCATACAGTATCTTTGATACTTTCACCCTTGCATTGCTACTGCCATTTAATATACTCTGCAGCCTTTCGTATTCATGCTCTAATGGTGTACGCTGAGCTTCCTTCTCCTTAAAAGCACGCATAAGCTGTTCAATATACTGGATTTTTCCCTGATCCAGTTTTTCTTTATTCTTAAGCTTCTCTCCATAGGTAGTAAGAATCGTCCGAATCTGCTCAATGGTCTTATTCAGCTGAAGCAGTTCTTCCTGCACTTTCACATAACGTTCTTTCTTTTCCGGATCCACACCAACTTCAATACGTGTTCCTGCTCCAAGGCTGGAACCAATGGTCTGGGCCTCTACCAGACTGCCCGCCCGGATAACGCCACCTGTTATGAATCCGTTCTTACCACTTACGCGAACCTCCGTTGCTGCAGATACCTTACTATGTAAAATAGAATCTGTTTCAACATAACCTCCGGAAATGATGGTTGCATTTTCAATAAACTTGCAGATAACATTTCCCTGTGCCTGAAGTATTCCTTTGGTCATTCCATGAATTCCGCGTTTTACAATGATCTGACCACCCGCCTGTATCAGCGCATCTTCTACCACGCCTTCTACTACTACATCACCTTTTGCAATAATTGAAAAACCACCTTTTACATTACCTCTTACGGTAACGTTTCCCGGATAATCAATATTACCGGTGGAATTATCCACATCAGCCGGCACTTCATAGACATCTGATACAAATACTTTACCATTTACCAGACTTGCATGTCCGGTTACTTCAGAGTACAGTTCTGTTTTGTCTTCCGATACCCGGATATTATTTCCATATTCTAACTGAAGGGAGCGTACCTGTTTTGGTTTAATTTCTTTTCCCTGTACATCATATCCTTTGATTCCATGATCTTCTGGAAATAATTTTGCCAGAAGGTCTCCTTCTTTGATATGGCTGATTACATTCAGTTCACGGTAATCTACCGAACCATCTTCATTTTTCTTCGGCTTTAAATTAACATCTGTATTAAAATAATATTCAATTCTGGCATCCTGACCATCTACCGGTTTTTTTCCTTTTGCCAGCACAAAATCGGTACAATATTCCCTATCCTGGAAAAATTTCAAAATTTCATCCTGATCAACCCCTGCTTTGACACCTTTTGCAGTTAAATCCCTTAAGATTTCCTGCACATTCATATTCGTGCCGCCTGCAGCCGGATAAAACCTGCACACCGCCTCCATGGCATCTGCTGATACTGTTACGGACATCTCTTCATTTATCTGAATCGGATAAATATCTCCGACCATAATCTCTGTCATCTCATTGCTGTTAATTGCTGCAACCAGT
This sequence comes from Roseburia sp. OM04-10BH, assembly GCF_003462605.1. Taxonomy (NCBI): domain Bacteria; kingdom Bacillati; phylum Bacillota; class Clostridia; order Lachnospirales; family Lachnospiraceae; genus Roseburia; species Roseburia sp. OM04-10BH. The sequence continues at coordinate 148,616 of NZ_QTZI01000004.1, read as the reverse complement.
TCCTTTAAATTATAATCCGGGCAGCCATGCCTTTCCAGATACTCTGTCAGTTCACCAATTTCAATAACATTTCCTTCCAGAGCTGCCGGGAAAAGCTTAATATAAGTCGCATGTTCCTTTATCACAAATTGAAAATAAGCATTTGCCTGTCCCATAGCTTCCCTCCTTTTAACTTTCATCAACCAATATATCCATATAACTTCCCATTTTCTTTTTCATCTTTGCCAGAGCCCTGGTATGAAGCTGGGATATTCTTGATTCAGATACTTCAAGAATACTGCTGATTTCCTTCAAGGTAAGTTCTTCATAATAATAAAGTTCAATTACCCTGCGTTCCTTTTCCGTCAAGGTCTCAAGGCTTTGTGCCAAAACTTCTTTCAGTTCGCTTTCTGCCACCACATCTTCCGGTTGTGCAAAATGGGAATTTTTTGTCGCATCCATCGCAGGCTCTGTTCCCTGCTCCACAAACTCATTTAAAGAAACAACATTGGTAACTTTTAACTGGGACTGCCAGTTCAGGTATTCATCCTCTGATACCCCGAGTTCGCTTGCAATCTCTTCATCCAATGCCGTCTTTCCTGTCTTCATTTCTATATTTTTTATTGCTTCGTCAATCTTTTTCTGTTTTTGGCGAACAGCCCTCGGTATCCAGTCCATTTTACGAATCTGGTCTAATATTGCCCCACGGATTCGAAGGCTTGCATATGTCTCAAATTTAACATCCTTGCTTCGGTCAAATTTATCAATTGCATCAATCAGTCCAAAGATTCCATAGCTGACCAAATCTTCATATTCTACATTATATCCAAGATACATACTCAATCTGCCCGCTACTAATTTAACTAACGGAGCATATTCTATGATAATCTGTTCCCGTATTTCAGATACTGGATTTTTCTGATAGCTTTCCCACAGTTTTTCTCTGTCCACTGTTTTCATGCCATAGCCTCCGGTTTCTTATAATTACTCTTCTTTCGCTCTTTTCTCTTCCTCTTTTTCTGACTTTTCTGATGTATCTTCTTTTTTCTCATCAGCAGACTCTTCTGCATCACCATCTGCTTTTTCTTCTGTACTGCTTTCTTCATCCTTTGCAGCTTTAAAATTCTTTTCCAAGATATACGCTGCAATGCCCCCAAGCAGATAGAATATAATCAGTACCAGCAATAATGTCTTTGTAAAGGCAAGCAATTCCATTTTCTGAAAAATTGCCACAATACAGGTAATAAATCCTGCGGTCAACATTACGATTGCAGGAATCGGTTTTGTCTTCATCTTTACATCCTCAATCTAAATAATTTTCAATTCTTTTCCAACAGACTTAATATAGAATTCTCCGGTATCGCAATGTAATTCTACGGTACGTCCATAATTCAGCCCGGTATCCTCTGCCAGAAGCGGAATACCAAGCTCCTTCAGTTTCTGTCTGGAAGCTTCTGCATTTCTTGCTCCAATATTTCCCACTTCAGAGTTGCCACTTACCTCGAACATTCTGGCTCCGCCTGCAATCTTTGCTACAAGCCTGCTCTTTGCCGCCCCTGCTTCTGTCATCCGGCGAACCAGCTCTACAATTCCTGTATCTGCGAATTTCGCTATATTCGAATTATTTTTCATCTTTGTACTGTCTGGCAGCATAATATGTGCAAGTCCGCCAATCTTTGTAACCGGGTCTAGCAATGCTATTCCTATACAGGAACCCAGTCCTAATGTGGTAATTGTATCCGGAGCCTTGCAAATATTTAAGTCTGCCATACCAACTTTTATTACTTCACCCATTGATACCCTTCTCCTTATAAGGTAATTCCCAGAGATTTCAGAATCTTCTCATAAGACTCAAGGTCAGGTAACAGAATAAAATATCCTTCTATCATCACTTCATCTCCGAATTCTGTCGTAATCATAAGTGCATTGTCTCCAATTTTACCAAACTGTATTGCCGGAACACTTAAAATAGCTCCCGCCATATCAATTGCAATATAAGGAACCGATGGTGCAATAGTAAGCTGCGTCATGGCAGAAAGCGCGTTCAGATAAGAACCGGCAATGATATTTCCTATTTCTTTTAATGCAGACATATCCATCTCATCAAAATCTTCCGCATAATCTGCCGGACGTCCCATTAGTTTATTTACCAGATAATGTGCAGAATCAAGTTTCATAAGAAACATCATGCTGCCGGTAATATCATCTGTTACTTCCAGATAGATTCCTACGATTGACTCATCTTCCGGGCAAATTGCAGAACCCAGTTCCTGAAAGGTCAGTAATTCAACTCTTGGTACATCCATATTAATCCGGATATTCAACATATTTGCCATTGCAGTTGTTGCATTTCCGGCACCAATATTTCCAATTTCTTTTAAGACATCCACATACATGTCATTTACCTGGTTCAAAGTATAATCCGCCAATTTTATCCTCCTGCTGTCATTTCAAGATATAGAATATAGTGAGGCATTTGCCTCACTATATCTATAACAATTACGCATTTTCTTTTTCTTCTATAATAGAATGAATATCCAGAAGGGAAATTAATTCATCTCCGTTTTTACCGATTCCATCGATAAAAGATACCTTGGCATTCTTCATATCGCCACTCACTTTATCAATTTCATTGGTTCCTAATGTAACAACTTCTTTTACTTCATCCACGATTATTCCCAGTGCACTCTGCTGTTCAATTTTTAAAATTATAATACGGCTGGCATTGGTAAATACATCTTCTTCCAGTTCCATACGTATTCTGAGACTCATAACCGGTACGATTTCTCCACGAAGATTGATAATTCCTTTAAAGAAATTCTGTACTCTAGGTACTCTTGTAATCTTCTGCATACGGACAATATTGTCTACATAACTGATATCGATTCCGTACTGCTCATTTCCGATTTTTACAACAATATACTGTTTTCTGATATTTTCTACTGTTTCAAGTTGCTCTGCCACTCTGCACACCCCCTGTTAAATCAATGTATTTGCATCCAGGATTAATGCGACTTCGCCATCACCCAGAATTGTTGCACCGCTGATTGTCTTATTATTATTAATATACTTACCAAGTGATTTAATTACGATTTCCTGCTGTCCAAGAAGATTGTCTACAACAAGTCCTGCATAACGGTCGCCTTTTCTTACGATAACAACAGTAAGGCTTTCTACTTCTTCATCCTTCGGTGGAATATCAAGTATCTGATCCAGCCGGATGATTGGAATAACAGAACCACGTAAATTAATTACTTCCTTGGATTCTACATATTTAATATCTTCAACCGGAATATCCTCGATAGTCTGAATTGCGCCTAACGCAATTGCATATTTTTCATCGCGGATTTCTACCATCAACGCCTGAATGATTGCCAGTGTAAGTGGCAGTCTTACTACGAATTTGGTTCCAACGCCAAGTTTGCTCTTTACCTCAACATCTCCGCCTAATGCTTCAATATTGGATTTAACAACGTCAAGACCTACACCACGTCCGGAAATATCGGTAATCTGTTTTGCCATAGAGAAACTCGGCATAAATAAGAAATCGATAATTTCTTTCTGGCTCAGCTTTTCTGCCTGTTCCGGTGTTACCAGACCACGCTCTACTGCTTTTGCTTTAACCTTCTCTGTATCAATTCCGTTACCATCATCACTTACTTCAATGATTACATTATTTCCTTCCTGGAATGCATTCAGATTAATGGTTCCTGTTTCTGGCTTACCGCGTTCCTTACGAACTTCTGCACTCTCAAGACCATGGTCAGCAGAGTTACGAAGCAGATGCTGCAACGGGTCGCCAATCTGGTCAACTACAGTACGATCAAGTTCTGTATCTTCACCGGTCATGCACAATTCCATCTTCTTATTCAATCTTCTGGAAAGGTCACGAATCATACGTGGGAATTTGTTTACAACGCTCTCAATTGGAACCATCCGCACTTTCATAACCGATTCATGAAGACTGGTTGTAATTCTTTCCAGATACTCAATCTGCTCATGGAATGACTGATTCTGGAAATTGCCTCCTTCCTGGGAGCCAATGGATACCAGACTGTTTTTTGCAATAATCAGCTCACTCACCTGGTTCATCAGTGCATCCAGTTTTTCGATATCCACACGCACGGTACGGTTTGTAACCGGTTTGCCTGCCGGTTTTGACTTAGTCTGTGCCGGTTTATTCTCTTTATGTACTGCCTGCTCTGCCGGCTTTGCTGCTGATGTATTTGCCGGAAGATTTTCCTGTACATTTCCCTCATGGAATAGGGTTGCCGTCTTCACTTCTTCACCAACGGCATCCGCAATTTCAGATACATTTTTAACTGCTTTTAAAATATCATCTAATGCAGCATTGGATGATAAGAACAAACTGAAGTCCAGTTCAAAACGTTCATCCTCAATATCCTGGGAACTTGGACTGTAAACAACAATCTGTCCAAACTCTTCTACTGCTTTAAATACAAGGAATGCTCTTGCCGCTTTCAAAAGGCAATCTTTCTGTACTTCTACTGTAATTCCGTAAATTTTGTTTCCACTTTCTTCAGCTGCTTTTAACGCATCTTTATCTTTGGAAGAAAATTCTACGCTTAAGTATTTCTTTTTACCATCACCGTTTTCCGGTTCTTCTGCTTTCTTTTCTTCTTTTTTTTCTTCCTTTGCAGGTGCGGCTGCTCCGCCGTTCTCTGCATTCTCTAAGAATTTGTTCAAAGCTGTAATCAGTGCTTCGTTGTCTTCTGTACCTTCATCTGATGTACTCTTGATCGTATCGAGGTAACTTTCAATTGCATCCAGACACTGGAAAAGAATATCAATCATTTCACTGGTGACTTTTACTTTGTCACTACGAACTTCCTGGAATACATTTTCCATATCATGAGTCAGATGCTGCATTCTCTTAAAGCCCATGGTTCCTGCCATTCCCTTTAAAGAGTGTGCTGCACGGAAAATTTCATTAATGGTATCTTTGTTTTCCGGCTCCTTTTCCAAAGTCATAATGCAATCATTCAGGCTCTGGATATGCTCACTTGTCTCATCAATAAAAATTTCTAGATACTGGCTTACATCCATCTTTAATTTACCCCCACATTCTTTAGAATTGTGTCCGCAACACTTTCTAATGGTACTATTTCATCAACAAGTCCTGTCTCTGCAATTGCCTTTGGCATTCCATATACCACAGATGTTTCTTCATCCTGAGCAATTACGTATACATTTTTTTCTTTCTGGAGTTCTGAAATTCCCTTTGTTCCATCAGCACCCATTCCGGTAAGAACTACACAGGTAATTTCATCATAGCCGCTGTCCATCAAAGACTCATACATCAGATTGGCACATGGTCTTAATCCACCAATTGCCGGTGCATCACTTAAAACAATACAGTGCGTTCCATCTGCTAACCGCTGTACCAGTAAATGTTTTCCTCCCGGTGCCACATAAACATGTCCTTTTTCCAAGACATCACCTTCGTTTGCCTCTTTCACATCCAGCGGGCTGAGTTCATTCAGCCGGGCTGCCATGGATTTTGTAAAACCAGCCGGCATATGCTGAACCACAAGAACCGGTGCATCCATATTGGATTTCAGCAATGGAATCACACTCTGTAAGGATTTTGGACCGCCTGTGGAACATGCAATTGCAACAATCTTGCTCCGGGCTGCATCCTTCGTTCTAATCTTCCGGACAGCTGCCGGTTTTACCACATTCGTAATTACTTTTTTCTGATACGTCTGTGTGCTTCCTGCTGCAGTTATTGTTGCAAGAACTTTTATCAGTTTTTCCCGGAAACGCTGTCCCTTTGTCTCTATCAGATTATTTGGTTTCTCGATAAAGTCAATTGCACCACGTTCCATTGCCTTGAGTGTAACTTCAGCTCCATCTGTCGTTAATGTACTGACCATTACTACTGTTGCTTTTATATTTTCTTTTTGTAATCTTTCAAGTAGTTCCAGTCCGTTCATTCTTGGCATATTTACATCTAAAACAACTGCGTCATATGCTTTCTGACACAATTTTTCATATGCTTCCAAGCCATCTCTGCATGTATCCGTTGCCTGAAAACCACTATCTGAATTAATTATATCACAGATAACTCTTCTCATGAGTGCTGAGTCATCAACAACCAGAATATTCTTTTTCATTCTATTAATTTAACCCTATCCTTTTCCTCTCTGTCTTGCTTTTCTTTCTTCTGCAAAAATATACCTGATAATTTCTTCCCTTATTTTATCATCACGAATAATAAATTTCAGTCGGTTTTCATACATATTATCACGATTTAACAGCTTCGTACTTCGCAGGATATATCCTGGAAGATAATATTGTTTTTCACCGGTCTGCGTCTGTAGCATCACAATAATCAGAACAGCTTTTCCCTCTTCTAACTGCTCATTCGTTACAAAGCGTACACCACCTCCACTGATATCAACAATAGTGCCCTTTTTCTGCTTTTTATAAAAATTATCATCCCTGAGACTTGCGATGATGTCTTCCGTCTGTTCCATTTCCGCTTCTTCGTCTGTCAGATGGAAATACCCCATATCAAGGACACATTCCATACGGTAATATTCCCGCCTCTGATATTTGCTCAGTGGTGTATTTAATACAATCCGGAGCAGGTAGCGGTTCTCCGTCTTATAACGTTCCCAGATCTGACCAATGCTTTTATACAATCCATTCGGTGTATAGAATACAAATTCATAGCGAAGTCCCAGTGGAAGTAATATCAGTTTTCCACTCTGAATCGGCATCATTATCTCCATTTCACCATTTTCAAACAGTTCAAAAATCTGACTCTTGTAAACTGGTGCAGCCTTTTCTGCAGATTCTGACCTTTCCGTCTGGTTCACTATATGAATATCAATTTTCATTCCTTCCCGTAAAACATTTGAAATCATTCTATCACCTATCTGTTATTAAAAAATTCAGCAAACAACTGGGCAAAGCCCCGCTTCATCAACGGAATATCATGCGCACCTTCTATAAGATTATTTGCAAGTATCTCAAATGCTTTTGCAGACTTGGTCTCCGGTGCATATAAAGATACTGTCTGCTGCTGGCGTATTGCTTTTTCAAACATGGAATCCTGCGGTATCATGCCGAGATATTCAAGATTACCATTTAAAAACTGTGACACAACGGTATTTAATTTATCATATACTGCCTGTCCATCTTCCACAGAATTTACACGGTTGGCAACCACATGAATCTGCGTTCCGCTTTTGGCAAAATTCGGATTCCGGTGCAGTGCCTTTAACAGAGAATAGGAATCGGTCAGTGAGCTTGGTTCCGGTGTTGATACCAGAAGGACCTCCGGACAAGCCATAACAAATTCCAATACGCTGTCTGCAATTCCTGCTCCGGTATCCACCAGTACAATATCAGCCATTTCATCTAACTGTGCCAGATTACGTACTAAAAAAGTAATCTGATCCTTGGACAGATTATTCATTCCCACAATGCCGGAGCCGCCTGAGATAAAGCTTACTCCTGCCGGTCCCTCTGTTATAATCTGCCGCATATCCATTCCCCGGTATATAACATCACTCAAATTATGTTTTGGTATTGCTCCAAGCATAACTTCTACATTTGCCAGTCCCAAATCAGCATCAAAAATAATAACTTTCTTATTCATTTTCTGAAGCTGGATTGCCAGATTAACTGTAACGCTGGATTTTCCCACGCCACCTTTTCCACTGGTAACCGTAATTACTCTTGCTTTCTGGGGAAGCTTCTGGTTCTTTAATTTAATTACATTGCGCAGCTTTTCTGCCTGATCCATATTATTATCTGCCTCCCAATAACTGTTTTACAATTTTCTGTGACTGGAAAATTTCAATATCATCTGGCACATTCTGCCCTGTTGTCACATAGGAAACATCCGCACCAGAATACATGCGAATATTTAACAGACTACCATAACTACTGGTTTCATCTAATTTAGTAAAAATAATCTTATAATCCGATATCTCATGGTATTTATCTACAATTTCCATCAAATCGCGGTATTTTGTAGTTGCGCTTAATACCAGATAAACATCCTTCTCATATTTGTCATCCAGACTTTCTATGAGGTTTCTCATATCTTTTCTCTGATCTTCATTCTTATAAGAGAATCCTGCGGTATCTACCAGAACGAGATCATAATCCTTTACACGCTCTATGGCTGCATTCATTTCTTCCGATGAATAAATAACTGTCAGCGGTGTATCTAAGATATTCGCATAAGTACGTAACTGTTCTGCCGCAGCAATCCGATAAGTATCTGCTGTTAAAAGTGCTACTTTTTTGCCATAATCCACTTTAAATCTGGAAGCCACTTTTGCAATGGTTGTTGTCTTGCCAACACCGGTTGGTCCAATAAAAAATACGATTTTAGGCTGTCCCGGTACCAGTTCAATCTTTTGAGGCTGCCCGAATTTTAATACCATTTTCTGGTAAACATTGGATAAGATAATATCCATGCTTGCACTGCCTCTTAAATTCTTCTCCACATCATCTAATATCTGGTTGACATATCTTTCATTCACTTCATTATCCAGTAATGTTTCATAAATCATGCGGATACAACGGAAAGTCTCAGACTGCTGATGCTTCATATCCTTTGGAGCATCAGTTTCCTTTTCCGGCTTTTCCTCTTCTTTTGGTTCTTCCTCTTTTTCCGGTTTTAACTTCTTTTCTAATAAATTAGAAAGACTTTCTATCTTTTCTTCCAAATCATGACTGCTTTCCGGATGAATGGCTGCTGGTTCCAGTGCCGGAATTTCAATTTTTTCATTTGCTGCAAAATTTATGCTGTCATGCATCTTTAATGGAGCATGTAACGCAGGAAGAGGATTAACTGTCTGTTCCTTTTCCTCTAATGCTGCCGTCACTTCATAAGTTGTGCTCTTTAATGCCCGGAATAAACCCTTCGGTTTGATTTCCTTTACATTCATAATCACAACTGCTTCTCCCATTTCCTTTTTCGCCTTATCAACTGCCTCTTCTCTTGTTCTGCCCTGAAATTTATTAATCGTCATTTTATGCTGTCACCATCCCTACTGATTGTAATTCCACATTTGATTCCACTTCATTATAAGACACCACAATGAGGTCTTTGAAATAGTCCTCAGTGAGTTTCTTAAAATACATCCGCACAATTGGCGAAGTAATGACAATCGGATTCTTTCCAATATTCTCTAACTTCGCCACTTCCTGCTTCAAGGATTCCATAATATTCTTGGTCTTCTCCGGATCTAAAGTCAGATAAGCCCCCTGCTCAGTCTGTTTTACAGAACCCATGATTTCCTGTTCCACCTTCGGATCTAATGTTACCACGCTGGTTGTCTCATTTGCCGGAAAGTATTTACTTGAAATTGCACGTTTTAATCCCTGACGCACATATTCTGTCAATACATCGGTATCCCTGGTTGTTACCGCATGGTCTGCTAAATTTTCAAAAATCGTAAGCAGATCACGGATAGAAATGCCCTCCTGTAAAAGATTCTGTAAGACTTTCTGAATCTCACCAATACTAAGGAGCTTCGGTGTAAGCTCGTCCACAAGTGCAGGATTGTTTTCCTTGATATTACTAATAAGATTAGATACATCCTGTCTGGTAAGAAGTTCTGCAATGTGGGAACGGATTACCTCTGTCAGATGGGTGGCAATAATAGATGGCGGATCTACTACGGTATAGCCAAGACTCTCCGCACGCTCTCTCTGTCCCTCTGTAATCCAGATTGCCGGCAGATGGAAGGATGGCTCAAAGGTCGGAATACCGGTGATTTCCTCTTCCACATATCCCGGATTCATTGCCATATAGTGGTCAAAAAGGATTTCCCCTTCTGTTACCTGAATTCCCTTTATCTTAATAATATACTGGTTAGGATTTAACTGAATATTGTCACGCAGACGAATAATCGGAACCACTGTTCCAAGTTCCAGTGCAATCTGTCTGCGGATCATTACTACACGGTCCAAAAGGTCTCCACCCTGATTTACATCTGCCAGTGGAATAATACCATAACCAAACTCCAGTTCAATAGGATCAACCTGAAGCAGTGAAACCACATTCTCCGGCCGCCGGATTTCTTCTGCCGCCGTTTCATCTGCATTGGTTTCCTCTTCGATTTCTTCCACCTTTACATCCTTTTGTATCTTCCGTCCGGCAGCTAAAAATGCAATGCCAAGCGCACAGAAAAGTACCGGATTCAGCGGAGTTGCAATTCCAAGAAAGGTTATCGTTGCACCTACAATATACAATACCTTGGGAATTCCAAAAAGCTGTTTTACCAGCATGGATCCAAAATCCGCTTCACTGGATGCTTTTGTTACCAGAATACCTGTTGCCAGCGAAATCAAAAGAGACGGAACCTGGCTGACCAGTCCATCACCAATGGTTAATATACCATATTTCTGAAGTGCCTCCATGGCAGACAGTCCGCCATTCATGACTCCCATAATTGTTCCACCAATCAGGTTGATGAATGTAATAATAAGGCCGGCCGTTGCATCTCCTTTTACATACTTGGTTGCACCATCCATAGAACCAAAGAAGTTAGATTCCTGCTGAATCTTAGTTCTCCGTTCTCTTGCTTCCTTCTCTGTGATGGCACCAGTATTTAAATCTGCGTCAATTGCCATCTGTTTTCCAGGCATTGCATCCAATGTAAAACGTGCAGTTACCTCAGATACACGCTCAGAACCTTTATTGATAACGATAAACTGTATCAGAATCAGGACAATAAATACAATTGCTCCGATTACAAGATTACCACCACCTACAAAGCCCCCAAAGGTCTCTACTACATTTCCTGGTTCACCGGTAGATAAAATCAATCGGGTGGAAGAAACATTTAATGAGATTCGGAATATGGTGGTAAACAATAACAGTGTCGGGAAAAATGACATATCCAGCACTTCTTTTGCAAATAATGCATTAAAAAGAATAATCATTGCCAGTGAAATATTAATCGCCAGCATGACATCCAATAAAATAGAAGGAATCGGAATAATAAAGAATATGACTGCAGCAAGAAGATAGATTGCTACACCAAAATCCGCTTTTTTCATTCCGGTTTCCTCCTTTCATTTAAATTCGTATTAATTTCTGCCTTTTAGATTGTAAACCATCGCAAGCACTTCTGCAACTGCCTGATACAATTCTGGTGGAATTTCTGCTCCGACATTTACATTTGCATAAAGCATACGCGCCAACGGTTTATTCTCTACAATTTCCACCTGATTTTCTCTTGCCACTTCCTTAATCTTTGCAGCCAGAAAATCTTCACCCTTTGCAACCACAACCGGTGCTTTGGATACTTCCGCATCATACCTTATCGCAACTGCATAATGGGTCGGGTTCGTAATGACTACGTCTGCCTTCGGCACATCCTGCATCATTCGCCGCTGCGATGCCTCACGCATTCTCTGACGCTGTCTTCCCTTAATCTGTGGGTCTCCCTCAGTATTCTTATACTCGTCCTTTACTTCCTGTTTGGTCATCTTCATTTCTTCTTTGAATTTATGTTTCTGATAAATCAAATCAGTGATTCCGACAATCAGGTAAACCAGACTTATTTTTAAACCCACATCCACAATAAGTCCGGCAATCAATGCAACTGCCTGCAACAGTTCCATATCATAGATAACAAATAATTCTCCCTGCCTGTCCCTAATCTCGGAATACGCCACATACATGACCAGTGCCACTTTGACAATAGACTTTACAAGTTCAAACAGAGAATCTTTGGAAAACATCCGTTTAAAACCATTGATAGGATTAAACTTTGATAATTCCGGTTTTAATGGCTTCCCACTTATTTTCCAGCCCACCTGAAGCACGCTGACTAAAAACGTTACCACCATTCCGATTAAAAGAAACGGTATCATGACCTTTATCATTTCAATCACAGCCTGCGACATTAGCATATGGCTGGATTTTACTGTCATGCCCGTCTTATTTTCTAATAAAATATCCGGGATTTTCCGATAGAAACCTGAAAACTCATTCATTAAGTTTTCTGAAACATAGCTTCCAAAAATCTTCAATCCCAGGAATAAAACAATTAAATCTACTGCTCCGGAAAATTCCTTGCTTTTTGCAACTTTTCCTTCTTCTCTTGCATCTTTTAATTTTTTTGCAGTTGCCGGCTCTGTCTTTTCGCCGCCAGGTCCCTCTTTTGCGAACCACTGCAGATTATATTTCAGAAGTAAATCTCTTTCCTCCATATAAATCTCCTATTCATGTACCAGCTTATCCATGCATTCCTGATGCAATTCCGGTAACCATCCGTTTCATCTCAGTAAACACAAAATCGGATACATACGGAAGCAGCTGTATCGTCAAAAACAAAACCAGAAATCCAAGCAATATCTTAAGCTGGATACCAACAGAAAACATATTCATCTGTGGTGCAATCTTTGCCATGATTCCAAGAATACAGTTCAATATCATTAACACTGCAAAAACAGGAAGTGCCACCCGGAAACCAAGCACCATGGAATCCGTCATATAAGAAACCATGGTCTGAAGCAGGGAATCCCACATAAAATTCTGACCATTTACCGGAATCAGAGTGAAAGAATCAACAATTGCCTGTAAGATATACTGATACATTCCACTGGACATGAGCAATAACATGACCAGATAATTATAAAAATTACCTGTTATCGGAGAATTTGTTTTACTTACCGGATCATACTCGGTCGCCATGGACAAGCCCATATTTAAATCCATAATATTACCCGCAAATAAAACAATGGAATTACAAATATTTGCTCCAAAACCAATCAGCAATCCTGTAATTCCCTCTTTCACGACAATTGTGGCATATTCAATTACTCCTCCATATTCTATCGTGCTTTCAGGTAATACTCCAATCAACAGGATGGATACAAATACTGAGAAACCAATTTTGACTCTTCCCGGAGTATTCGACATGCTAAAAAATGGAGCCGAAAAAACAAAAGAAGTAATCCTCACCAGAACCAGCAAAAAATATTCAAATGTAAGCAGTGAGAAACTATAATTAACCATGTTTTATCTCTACCTGTATATCAACTGATATATAAACTAAAATCAGACCACAATCTCGTCATAAAATCAGTCATATTATTCAGCATCCACGCTCCAAAGAGAAGCATTCCTGCAAATACAGCCAGAATCTTCGGTACAAAGGTAAGCGTCTGTTCCTGAATAGATGTAACCGTCTGAAAAATACTAATAATCAAGCCTACGATAAGTGATATTAAAAGCAATGGAGCCGAAGTTAAAATAATATTATAAATAGCGTCCCTTGCAATATCTAAAACTTCTCCCTGTGTGATCAATTTCTACACCTCTTTCATCAGTAAAATGTCTCTACCAGTTCCCTGATAACAAGATTCCATCCATCAGCAAGCACAAACAGCAGAATCTTAAACGGAAGAGAAATCGTAGTTGGCGGAAGCATCATCATACCCATCGACATAAGGACAGATGCTACTACCATGTCAATTACAATAAACGGAATATATATAACAAATCCAATAATAAATGCCTGTCTCAGCTCACTTAAAATAAAGCTCGGAATCAGCACAGTATTGGATATATCATCCTGTGTCTCATAAGTCACGCCGGCAATGTCACAAAATGTATTGATATCCTTTGCCTGTGTCTGTTTAAACATAAATTCACGGATTGGCTCCATTCCTGCCTCAAAGGCCTGTTCCTGCGTGATTTCACCGGCATCCAGCGGTTTCAATGCATTTTCATTAATCTGTGAGAAAACCGGGTTCATAATAAACAGGGTAAGGAACAACGCCAGTCCAATCAACACCTGATTTGGCGGAACAGTCTGCGTTCCAATTGCTGCTCTTACAAAATGAAGCACAATAATAATTCTGGTAAAGGAAGTCAGCATAATAAGAATAGATGGTGCTAACGCAATTACAGTCAGTACCAGAAAAATCCGAACTGTCCCGGATAAATTTCCCTCTCCATTATTAATATTAACAGAAAGTCCATTATTACCAGAGGATGCTGTTCCATCTGGACCATTGCCATTTTCAGTTGACTGATTACTATTACTGCTGTCAGTTACCCCAGGTATATTTACAGATGCCGCATACGCTTTCTGTGGTACAAATGCCACCAGTGTAACAACAACTGCAATAACCGCAAATATAAAAGATACCAGACAGTATTTCTTCTTAAAATTACTCATCCTTATGCCTGCTCTTCGGTAAATGTTCTTTGAACTGTTTCATAATGTTAGAGAAACTTTCTCCTGTATTCTGATATTTCACCGTATCTTCCAGCGAAACATCATTTAACTGTTCCCTTGTAAGCTGTGCTAACATCGTCACTTCATCTTTTCCGATTCCGATTACGAGATAGGTCTCTCCCACCTCTATAATCTGAATATACTTATTTGTAGTGAGTTTCATAGTCTCCACTACCCGCATATTCTTCTGAAAATTATGTTGCTTCTGATATCCGGCAATCCATTTTGTTACATAATATGTAATTGCAAGCACAAAAACAAATATCAGCAATACACCTATCAATTGGAAAAAGCTTTGTACGCCCGATGTTCTGCTACTCAGTAATATCATATTAACCCACTACTTTTTTTACTGCTTCAAGAACACGTTCTGCCTGAAATGGTTTTACAATAAAATCCTTTGCACCAGACTGGATTGCTTCAATAACCATTGCCTGCTGGCCCATTGCAGAACACATAATTACACATGCATTTGCATCTGCTTCTTTAATCTTTTTTAATGCCTGAATTCCGTCCATCTCCGGCATGGTAATATCCATCAGTACCAGGTCTGGATGTACTTCATTATATTTTTCGATTGCCTTTACTCCATTTTCTGCTTCTCCGGCAACTGTATATCCATTTTTGGTAAGGATATCCTTAATCATCATTCTCATAAAAGCTGCATCATCACAAATTAAAATACTCTTTGCCATATTAGTTATCTCCTTGCTAATTATTTAATAATCTCTGTAATTCTTACACCAAAGCTTTCTTCAATTACAACTACTTCACCTTTTGCAACGTACTTTCCATTTACCAGTACATCAATTGGTTCTCCAGCAATCTTATTCAATTCAATGATTGTTCCCGGAGCAAAATCCAATATATCATGAATGGATTTACTGGTTCTTCCCAGTTCCACGGTTACTTCCAATGGTACATCCATAATAAGATCAATATTTTCCTTTGGAAATACCCCATTCATATCTCCAGTAAAATTTTGGAACTGAGCCGGCTGTACATTTACCTGCTGGTTTGCATACATTGCCGACATATCTACAGGTTGTCCCATCATTGGCTGCCCCATCATCGGCTGTCCCATCATTGGCTGCTGATTTATCATTGGCTGAGGCTGTGGTGCTGGCTGGCTTGCCTGTGGTTGTGGTGCAGGAGCCGGTGCCGGCTGTGGTGTTGCTTCCTGTATTGGTTCATTTCCACCTGTCATGGTCTCCGTAATACTTTTACACATCTCTCTCGCAAAAGATACCGGATACAGCTGCATGATTTCACTGTCCACAAGATCACCAATTTCCATTTTAAAAGAGATTTTCACAAATGGCTGTGTCAGGAAATCATCAATTGCTCCCTCATCAATATTTCCTGTCAGATCAATCAGATCTGCAACAGGCGGGCTGATATCAATCTTTTTATTCAGCATGGATGATAATGAAGTAGCTGCAGAACCCATCATCTGATTCATTGCTTCACTGATTGCGCTTAAATGAAGCTCTCCCAGTTCCACGTCTGTATTGGTTCCGTCTCCTCCCATCATAAGATCTGTAATGACCTTAACATCATGCTCCTTTAATATCAGGATATTGCTTCCATCCAATCCAACGGTGAATCCGATTCGTATAAATACACACGGACGCTCATACGCCTTTACCACGTCGTCCCAGTTTGCCATGGTAACAACCGGTGTGGATATTTCCACTTTACGGTTCACCAGCGAAAACAATGTCGTTGCTGCGGTACCCATACTGATATTAGCAATTTCACCGATTGTGTCTTTTTCTGAATCACTCAGCTGTCCATCTGCCGTATCTGATGATGCACCCGGATTATTTAGCAGGGCATTGATTTCTTCTTGCGATAGTACTCCATCCATCACTTACTGCTCCTCTCTAATTACTGACATTACTCTTACTGCATAGTCATCACCCGAAGCTCCCGGCAATGCAGTAAACTTACGAATGTTTCCAACGTAAACATCCAGCTCCTGGTCCACTTTCGTGTCCAATCTAACTATATCACCCACCTGTAAATTCATGAAGTCGTTTACCGATATGGTGCTGTTACCTAAAATTGCTTTTACAGGTATCGGTGCTTTTGAAATCAAAGTTTCAATTGCTTCCGTATAACGCTGTTCATCTTTTTCCTGCATGGTAGAATACCAGTATTTTGTATTCAGCTTGTCCATAACAGGTTCCAAAGTAAGATACGGAAGGCAGATATTCATCAGACCTTCAACATCTCCTATTTTTACATTAATTGTAACAATTGCAATCATTTCACTCGGAGAAATAATCTGGGCAAACTGTGAATTTGTTTCAATACGTTCCAGTCTTGGATGTAAATCCACAACATTTTCCCACGGTTCCCGGAGCAGGTCGACGCAGACTCCCATAATTCTTTCTATAATCAGCAACTCTATTTCTGAAAAGTCACGGACTTTCGCTAATGGTTCTCCGCTTCCACCAAGCATACGATCCACCATGGCATATGCAAGATTTGAAGCAATCTCCAGAATAACCGAACCTTTCAATGGAGAAAAATTAACAATACCAAGAACCACCGGATTAGAAAGTGCATTTGAAAACTCAGAATAGGTAACTGCTTCAGAGTTCATCACCTCAACCTGAATATTTTTTCTTAGATAAACCGGAAGATTTGTGGATATCAGTCTGCCATAATGTTCAAACACAATCTCCAGTGTTCTTAAGTGTTCTTTTGAAAACTTGGAAGGTCTGGCGAAATCATAATTCTTAATCTGCTTCTCGCCATTGTCCTTCATTTCTTCTACATCCAGCTCGCCGCTGCTCAATGCCTGAAGCAGGTTATCTATCTCATTCTGAGATAAAACTTCGCTCACGGACTCTCACCACCTTATATTTCATGCTTACTATTTTTAATCCTATACTACAGTTACTTCCGAGAAGTTGACTGCAATGATAAAATCTGAACCAAACTGCTTCTGTAGTTCTGCCAGTATAGCGTCTTTAACCGCCTGCCGATCCGCATTAAATTCATCCATTGTATAGGTATTAATTACGCTATTAATGGTATCTTTTAAAATTGTTTCACGATCAGCCATATCTTCGCCATAGGTTTTATATCCATCGTTCTTGCTGTCCATGGAAATGGATGCTGTAAGCTTTACATAATGAGTTTCGCCATCTGCACCTGTTTTTAAATTGATTGTCATGGCATCTTCAATTTTATAGGTCACAATCTGGTCCATTGGAATGCTGGCAGACTCAGTTCCATCCCCACTCTCCAGCTCCAGATCAATTGCACTGCATACCTTGTTTACCAGCTCATTGGATTTCTTTGTTTGCGGCAGGATTGTTATTGTAAGTATTCCTGTCAAAATCAGGTTCACCAGAACCAGTGCCAAAATAAGCACTGACATAAGGTTCTTCTTCATCTCATTTCCTCCTATTCTGTAGCGCCGCCGGAATTATATGAATTATATACCTTAATTTCAACACGACGGTTTCTTGCTCTGCCTTCCTCTGTAGTATTATCTGCTACAGGAACATATTCCCCTCTTCCTGAGGATTTAATCAGTGCCGGATCCAATGTGGTATTATCCCGGATAAAATCCGCCACAGAAAGTGCCCGGTACATGGACAGTACATTATTGTTTTCATATTTTGACGAATGGATTGGCACATTGTCGGTATGTCCTTCAATTTCAATCACATTGCTGTCATAGTTTTCCAGGATAGTTCCTATTTTAGCAATCAGCGGCTGGGCATCTTCCCGGATATTTGCCTTTGCCGAATCAAATAATATTGCTCCATTTAATGTAAGTTTTACATACTCGGCATTAAAATCTACTTCCACCTGATTCTGTAATCCACCCGCCTCTATCTGCTGCTCGATTTGTTCTGCCATTTGTTCTGATTCCGCCAATGCCTGTTCTTTATACTGCTCTGCTACATCTGTCTCAGTCTCAGTCTCTTCTGTTTTGCCACCCTGGGAATCCCCATCCTCTCCTGAGGACGTTTCAAAAAAAACATCAATATTCGGCAACTGGCTGATTCCGTTGCCCACCATTTCTCCCTCGCCAATACTCATACTGCCTGCCGGCATAATACTTAAGCTGCTCTGCAGCGAGGCTATCACCATCTGAAACTTCTCTGCATCAACGGTAGACATGGAAAAAAGCAACACGAAAAAGCACAGCAACAGATTCATCAAATCACTAAAGGTGGTTATCCAGCCAGCCGCCGGCTTTGCTTCCGGTTCCCGCTTCTTTCTCGCCATTATTCTTCACCTCCGGCTTCATCTTGTGCATTATAAGCCTCTCTTGCCTGTGGTGACAGGAATGATTTCAGTTTTTCTTCTATTACACGAGGGTTTTCTCCTGCCTGAATAGACAAAAGTCCCTCAACGGTAACCTCTTTCATTATAATTTCTCTGGCATTATTATCTGACATCTTTGATGCAATCGGATTACAGATCCAGTTAGATATCAGCGAACCATACAATGTTGTAATCAAGGCAACTGCCATATTAGGTCCGATGGAAGATGCATCCTGTAAATCCTTCAACATATTAATCAGACCAATCAGGGTACCAATCATACCCCAGGCCGGAGCTAATTCTCCCCACTTTTCCCAGAAGCCGATTACTTTCTTATGCCGGTCCTCAATGCAGCCCAAATCTGTTTCCAGAATTCCACGCACCAGTTCCGGGTCAGTTCCATCTACTACCAGCATAACTCCTTTTTTCAGAAAGTCATCATCAATATCATTCGCTGCTTCTTCCAATGCAAGAAGCCCCTCTTTTCTGGCAATATTTGAAAGATTAATGATATTTCCAATAATCTCACTCGGGTCATTCTTATGTAACTTAAAAGCATTTCCCGCTGACTTAAAGCCATTAATGAAATCTGCCATACTGTTACATGCCAGAACACCAGCAATAGATCCTCCAATCGTAATAACAGCGGATGGGAAGTCCATATATGTATTCCATATTGCTGATACGCCCGCACTCTGAATAATTCCAAATAATACCATTGCCAGCCCCATCAGGGTACCAATAAGTGATGCTATATCCAATTTATCCACCTACATTTCTATAAAATTATGGGAACACCATTCTTCTGAAAATGGTCCTTGTTACCCACCTTTTTGTATTTTCATTTTCATTTCTATATCATCTTACTAAACTTTCATCAAAATGTCTACTTTTTTTACAATTATTTTAGAAACAATTCCATTTTCTATTATACCATATATAGGGGAACTATCAAATATAGTTCCCCTATATGTACTGTTTTTATATTATTTTTCGCTATATCTGACTATTTTTATTATCGTTTCAGATTAATCAACTCCTCAAGAAGCGTATCGGATGTAGTAATTACTCTTGAGTTTGCCTGGAAACCTCTCTGCGTGGTAATCATCTCGGTAAATTCAGAAGCCAGGTCTACGTTGGACATTTCCAGTTCTCCGGAATTCATGGTACTTCCGTTTGAAGTAATTTCGACACCAATTCCATCAAATTCACCGGAGTTTAAAGTAGTACGGTAGCAGTTATCTCCTACTTTTTCAAGTCCGGCTGCATTTGCAAAGCGGGCAGATGCAATCTGGCCCAAAAGAACAGTATTACCATTATCGTAAGAACCGTAAATTTTACCATTGGTATCTACAAATACACCGGTTAATGCTCCAAGCTTCTTACCTGTTCCGGTTGTTCCATCAATTGCTCCCGCATCCATTCCAACAGTAGATGTTCCACCATTATTAGAATTCTTACACTGTGTAAAATCAATGGAAATATTTTCAAACTGGTCGCCTAACTGTTTCATGTTCAATGTGACTGAGCCGTTAGTGCTGTCACCCACGGAAACAAATTTACCTTTTCCAGTACCAGTATCAAACTTCAGTTCGTAATTTACTGCTGTTGCTTCAATAGTAGGTGGATTACCATCAGTAATGCTGTTGATGGTTGCACCAGGCTGTAACCCGGTATAAATATCAGAAAGTGATACGTCCGTTACTGCTTCGTATCCTTTTACTACACCACCGGCTGAAGTAATTGCACGATATACTTTGCTGTCATACTGTCCGGTAGCGGCATTCTGTGTTGTATTGATATAGTACATTTCACCACTGCTGTTACGGAACTGATGATATGTATTTCCGCCAAAGGAATTAGATGCTCCGGTATCTGTCCACTCTGTACTGATTGCATTGTAAGCAGTCTGTGCATTAGTAATTCCACCGCTGGCATTTGCTCCAAATACATCAGAAAGATTTCCACCGTTTGCCAAAAACTCCTCTAAGATATTCTTATTGGAAGAATCATAAATAGCACTCAACTCAACAGTATAAGTTCCGGCATCGGTATCTACACCTTTGACTGCAAATTTTGCTGTATAGGAATATCCCAATGCATCAAAGAAATTCAAATTCATGGCATATCCGCTTTCGCTGGTTATTTCTGTACTGTTTTTATCTACAATACCACCACAAACTGCATTCGTTGTTGCTTCTGCCGGAGAAGTAAGATTGCTTTCCTGCATGATGCGAAGTGCAGATACCTGGTCTTTTTTAATCTGTCCGGTGGTCGGGTCTACCTGCCATCCCATAACATTGTATCCGGTAGATGTCATGGCAAGGTTTCCTGAGCCGTCAATATAGAAAGAACCTGCCCTGGTAAAAAGATTTTCAGTACCATTACTTACAACAAAGAAACTTGTTGTATTACCCTTATCTGTAATTCTTAAGTCAAATGCTTTTCCGGTTGTCTGGGCTGCTCCACCGGAAGTAATGTCGATGGAAGTAGAACCTGTTGTTACACCAAGACCAATCTGCTTAGCATTAATTCCACCGGTTCCGGTTGTTGCATTTGCTCCGGATGCACCGGAAATTGTCTGATACATAATCTCGCTGAATGTTACACTGGACTCTTTAAATGCCACGGTATTTACATTGGCAATATTGTTACCGATAACATCCATCTTTGTCTGATGTGTCTTAAGTCCTGACACAGCAGAATACATTGATCTCATCATAATGAAATGACCTCCTAAATTTGATATCTGACGCAGAACCCATCTGTCAGTCAGGGTTCTCACAGCCTCCATAAGGTCCGGCTATGCTATTACTGCACCATCAATATTTGTAAAAACATTATTTTCTGATTCATTCTGGTCCATTGCTGTTACAACTGTCCTGCTCGGTACATTTACAATGAATGCCAGCGAATCAACTACTACTAAGGATTCTTTGATTCCTTTCTTCTCAGCCATCTCCACACCCGCTTCCAAGCGTTCACTCTGCTGGTCTGAAAGACTGATATTCCGGGTAGACAACCGCATGCTTGCATGCTTCGAAAATTTCACTTCGGAAACATCTGCTGCTTTTTGCTTTTCTTTTAATACCTCCGCAAAAGAAGCTCCCTGCTCCGGCTGCGTTTTATTACTCTTCGAAGGATTGAGATACTGGTCTGCTACCTGTTCAATGGAAGTGAATTGATTTGCTATCTTATTCATGCTTTCATCTCCCTAATAACCTTCCGTGGTTTACTCTGCTTTCCCTGTTTCTTCTGTATCTTTTTTGTCTTCTGTACCACCGTTACCTTCTGTCTTATCACCGTTTCCTCCGGCAGCAGCCTGTAACTGTTTCATTTTCTCTTCCAGTTTTACAAGTTTATCGATATCACTCTGTTTAATGAATGACTTCTGATAACTGGTCATGCTGTCATATGCTTTCCGAAGGTTAGTCAGTGTACCTGCATTATCCAGTGTAAGTTCATCTGCTGAAGGCAATGATGCAATTGCAAGTGAAAATGATTTTGCAAGGCTGATTGCATCCATGTAACTGTCGTCCATAACAGAATATAAATCGTCAATGGAGTAAAGGTTGTTATTTACCATAAGATAAGTCTTATTGTTCTCATGGATTACACTGTCTACTGTTCCGGTAACATCGGATGTCTCGCCTGTTGCAGAAGATGTAACACGAAGTACTACCTGTTTTCCCACCAGTGAATTTGCTTCCATCTCCTGTAAGGATGCCTGCATATTCTGGGTTTCCTCTAACTGTGAGAATGTTGCCAACTGTGAAATATACTCTGTATTATCTGTTGGTTCCAATGGATCCTGATATTTCATCTGTGCTACTAACAGTTGTAAAAACGCATCTTTATCCAGACTACCTCCGGATTTTTTGGAAGTAGAGGATGAGGAATTTGATTCTGCACTGGTATCCACAACCTCTCCATTTTTTATAAGCTGTGTTATCATTTTGTGCTCCTTTCTACGCTGTTACATCCATGGTATTTCCATGGTCTTTCATAATCTGGGCTGCCAATGCTTCTTCTTCATTCATAAGCCCGGATAACTCGTCCAATTCTCCACGGAACAATCTTCTTCCGGCTGTTCTTCCAGATTCTTCTCTCTGACTGCCCTGCTGTTCTTCTCCAGATGCATTCTGCTCCAAGTTCCGTTCAAATTCATGACTTGCTATTGTAACTTCGACTGCATCTACTTTGATTCCCTGCTGGTTTAAACTGGTTCGAAGGTCTGCAATCTGTGCTTCCAAAGCGGTCTTTACTGTTTCACTGCTTACTGCCAGTTCTGCAGTTATATTTCCTTCTTTGGTTGCTGCAATGTGTAAATATACTTTTCCGAGATTTTCCGGATTCAGCTGCATCTCAATGGATGAATTTTCTGGGGAGAGATTCACTTTTGCGAATTCTGTAATCTGGTTCATAATATCCTGCACATCAATGGTTGTACGGGATGCCACCTTATTTACCTCTTCCGGTGCTACAGTCTGCTGTTCTGCTCTTACCTGAAATTCCATATTCTGCGCATGTTCATTTACACTGCTCTCTTTCGTTTTCTGTGACTGGGCTGCTGGCTCGCCCATTTCACCGGACGCATTCTCTGATACATTGTTTTCAGTCTGTGCATCCTCTGACGCATTCACCTGAATTACCGGCGCTGCATCTTCTGTCTCTTCTTCCGGCTGTACATTCTGTGTTTCTTCTGTAGTATGGGTCATCTGAACTGTAGCTGCCATTACTGTTGTATCCTGTGAAGTAATTGTCGCATCAGTCTGTGGAGCAATTTCCTGCACGCCGCCATCTGCCATATCCACTGTTTCGTTAAAATCCGCTGTCAGTTCTGCCAACTGATTCTGTAATGCTACCCACTCATCCTTAGAAATTCCAAGTGTCTCACTTAAGCTCTGAACCAACGCATCTGTATTCTGCATAATATTTGTGAATTCTTCACTCATAAGCAGTGAACAGGCATCCTCAGTTCCTGTCAGTTGTGTCACAAGCTGTGAAAGGCTTGCCGGGTTCAGTAAATCCATCCACTGCAATCCCAGTATAGACATAGCATCTTCTACCTGCTCATCCGAAACGCCAAGTTCATCTTTCAGAATTTCTTTTACACCAGTTTCAAATGCATCCTTTGTGTCTTCCAGCTGATTCTGCAGTTCTTCCACTTTCTGTGTAGGAGAATTCTCCTTTACATTCAGTTTCTTTGTGCTGTCTGCTACAGCTGCCGGCTGTGTGGCTGTTGCTGCAGGTTCTTTTCCTACCGGATTTTCACTGGTAAGCTGCTGGTTTCCATAACCGGATGTTTTCTGTTCCATCACAGAAGCAAAGCTTGCCTGTGCAGTTGCACATAACCCTTTTTCCACAGTGCCCGTCACTTTGGAAAGTCCTGTGTCTAAAGTTCCAGGGGTTGATACCATTCCCGAAATCTTTGCACTCGTCATGTATTCTTCCTCCTTTCTTCTTTATTCAATTTTATTTATTCTGAAGGATTCATGATTTCTGTCACCTTTGCGGCTGTATCAGAATTCATTTTCCCTAGAATATCAGCTCTTGACTGCGCATCCATATTTTCCAATATCTGTGCCACCAGATTCAGATTATCTGTCATGGTGTCAAATATGGCTGCTGCTTCCTTCGGTTTCATCTGGGAATAGCCCTTAACATAATCAGATATCTTACTGTCTGTCTGCTGCTGTTCCACTACCTGTTTATACAAAAGTTCCGCATTATCCGGATCAATACTCTCATAATATTCCTTATATTGTTCTATATCGGGTGCCTGGTCCGAAAAAACAACCTCATTATAAAATTTTTCTTTTTCTTCTTCAAAAGCAGCCTCATTTGCTTCATATTCTTTCAGCTTCTGGGACTGTGCTTCCAAATCCGCGATATAAGCACTGTTTTCACTGCTCCCCTGCTGTGCCTGTGCCAGTTCCTGCTCCAGTTCTTTTATGTAAGCTACCGCTTCATCCATATTCTTATATGGATAATCCTCTTCCGTAGAAAGATCGTCCTCAGAGTCCGGTAAAATCCGGTTAACATACGGAATATCTTTTAATAGTGGACGCATTACCGTAGAGCCAAATCCTCCAACATCCCATTTAATCAGCAGTGCCAGTATTGCCAGCCATACAATAATGATGACCAATGTTACCAGAGCAACTGCCAGTTTTGAAGAACCGCCTTCCTCTTCTTCTGTATTTTCCAAATCAGTTTCCATGTTCTTTGCAGTCTTTTTTTCTGCCTTCTTTCTTGCCTTCTCCGCTTTCTTTGCTGCTTTCTTATCCATTTCTTCTGCCATCGTTACACCACCTGTCTATTTTTTCGGTCTGCCATAGCTATAGCTTACCAGTTCGTCTACTACCTTGTTATCTTCCTGCGCCAGTTGTTGTTTGAAATCTTCAAAATCCTTTTCCCGTAGTTTTTCCTGCGTCTTTCGCTCTTTCATAACTTCTTCCAGTTTCTGCCTGGCGGCTTCCACATTTTTCTCTGCTACCTGCACCTGCATCATCTGTCTTCGAATCAACACCTTCATGCTTTCAATTGCCTGTCTGCATTTTTTTATTTCCAGCAAATCTATTTTGCCTTCAACCAACTCTTTTGCCCGGTTATCATATGCATTCTTCCGCTCAAAGAGTTTTAAAAGCTTTGCCTCTTCTTCCCGGAGTGCTGCATTTGCCTGGCTGTATGCAATCTTTGCCTGACTTTCCAGTTTTAATTTAATATCTAAAATATTCTGCATTCGGTAAATAAATTTTGCCATATCTCATTCCTACTTGAATACATCTTCCAACAATGTCAATTCTTCTTCAAATGTAAATTTTTCATCAGTCCTCTGACACAGAAACTCATTGACCGCTTTTATCTTAGAAACCGCATAATCAATTTCTTCATTGGAGCCGCTCTTATAAGCGCCAATATTAATCAAATCTTCTGCTTCCTGATAGGTTGCCAGTACATTTTTCAGCTTTCCTGCCACCGCCTTATGCTCCGCCGAAACAATGGAACTCATTACACGGGAAATACTCTGCAAAATATCGATTGCCGGATAATGATTCTTATGTCCTAATTTTCTGGATAACACAATATGTCCATCCAGAATACTTCTTGCTGTATCGGTAATCGGCTCATTAAAATCGTCACCGTCTACCAGCACCGTATAAAGTCCGGTAATAGAACCTCTTTCTGCTGTTCCTGCCCGCTCTAATAATTTCGGCATTTCCGAATACACGCTTGGTGGATATCCACGGGTAACCGGTGGTTCCCCGGTAGCAAGTCCGATTTCTCTTTGTGCCATGGAGAATCGGGTCAGTGAATCCATCATCAGCAGTACATCTTTTCCCTGATCCCTGAAATATTCCGCTACAGCTGTTGCAGTTTTGGCTGCTTTATTACGAATCAATGCCGGTTTATCTGAAGTTGCCACAATTACCACCGAACGGCGCATACCTTCTTCGCCAAGGTCCCGTTCAATAAATTCTCTCACCTCTCTGCCCCGCTCTCCAATCAGGGCAATTACATTGATATCCGCTTTGGTATTTCTTGCAAACATACCAAGCAGGGTACTCTTACCAACTCCGGAACCCGCAAAAATTCCAATACGCTGTCCCTTTCCAATGGTAATTAATCCATCCACTGCTTTAACTCCCAGTGGTAATACCTCACTGATGATTTCACGCTTCATCGGATCTGGTGGCGGGGCTTCAATCGGATATTCCTTATCGGTATGAATCTCATCCACATCTGTCGGTCGTCCAATTCCATCCAGAATATGGCCTAAAACCTCATCTCCCACCAAAACAGACAAAGGATGTCCCGTATTTGCTACGATACATCCAACACCCAGACCTTCAATACTGTCAAAAGGCATCAATAACAGCCGGTTATCCTTAAAACCGACTACCTCTGCCATGACATATTCTTTTTGCTCTCTATCCCGATATATTTTACACAAGTCATTCAGTTTTGCTTCCGGTCCGATAGATTCAATGGTAAGACCTACTACCTTAGACACTCTTCCAAGGCAGGTATAATATGTCTTATCCGAAAGTAACTGATATTTTTCCAAATCACATGTCACTCTTTTTTCCTCACATACACAATGACTGTATATCACGAATCAGATTATCCAGCTGGACATCCATTCCACACTCAAACACTCCTGTATCTGTCTCTATGATACATTCTCCTTCAGTCATGGAATGAATGGTAACTAAATCCAAAGTTGCATTCTGTCCCACGCATTCTAACAGCTCCTGTTTATGTTCTTCCAGATATGCTGCCTGTTTCGGACCTGCTTTGATTGTAAATTCTTTCGGTCCGTCAATGGATTCCATTGCCCGTTTTACAAGATAAAGTACAATCTCATCCTTATCATGGAACTGCACATGGAAA
Source organism: Roseburia sp. OM04-10BH (assembly GCF_003462605.1). Classification (NCBI taxonomy): domain Bacteria; kingdom Bacillati; phylum Bacillota; class Clostridia; order Lachnospirales; family Lachnospiraceae; genus Roseburia; species Roseburia sp. OM04-10BH. The sequence continues at coordinate 121,701 of NZ_QTZI01000004.1, read as the reverse complement.
ACATGGGAAACCACATCTGTAATTGTATGTACAAGCTTCGGTTCCAGTTCCCGCATCTGTTCCAGATAAGAATCCTGCAGCTGCTGTTCCCTTTTTCCAATGCTCTCTAACTTTGCATCATAAACCGCAGCACCTTCCTGCATTCCCTGTTCCAAACCTTCTGCCTGTCCCTGTTCCTGTGCCTGCTTACGAATTTCGTCTGCTTCCTCCCGGGCTGCTTTTCGGATTTCGTCTGCTTCGGCATTTGCCTGTGCTAAAATTTCTTCTGCTTTTTCCTTTGCCTCTGCTTCATAATCAATTGTTTCCACCTGCGGTGCAGTAATTCCTTCTACAAATCCACCTGACTCTGCCTGTGGCTGTTCCGGTTCTCTTGTCTTTGCAAGAGCCCGGGACTGTTCTTCTAAAATACGATACGCCAGCGTATTGGAATTAATCACGCGGCTCTCAGATTCATTCGTGATAAAACGCTGTTTATATAAATTAGACAATAATCTCATCACCTCCGCCACGGGAAATTACAATTTCTGCGGAGTCTTCCAGTTTACGAATAATACCAACAATCTTCTGCTGTGCTTCTTCTACATCCTTCATTCTTACCGGACCCATGAATTCCATATCTTCACGAATCATGGCAGCAAGACGTTTGGACAGGTTCTTAAAGATAACATTCTGAACCTCTTCGTTGGCACCCTTCAGTGCAACAGCAAGGTCATTGTTGTCCACATCACGCAGCACACGCTGGATTGCACGGTCGTCCAGCAACAGGATGTCTTCGAACACAAACATCTTCTTGCGGATTTCGTCTGCAAGTTCCGGCTCTTCGATTTCTAAGGATTCCATAATATGTTTCTCTGTTCCACGGTCTACCGTATTCAAAATACCAACGATAGCATCTACACCACCCACAATTGTGTAATCCTGATTGATCAGGGAAGAAAGTTTTCTCTCTAACACACGCTCTACCTCTTTGATTACATCTGGTGAAGTCCTGTCCATCTTGGCAATACGTTTTGCAACATCTGCCTGTTTCTCCGGTGTCAGGGCTCCTAAAATCATTGCAGACTGTGCCGGTGACAGATATGACAAAATCATGGCTATGGTCTGTGGATGCTCGTCCTGAATAAAGTTCAACACCTGACTTGGATCTGTCTTCCGTACAAATTCGAACGGACGAACCTGAAGGGATGCTGTCAGTTTTGTAATAACCTCCTGTGCCTTGTCGCTGCCTAATGCCTTATCCAGGAGTTCTTTGGCATAGCCAATACCACCTTCTGCAATATACTGCTGTGCAAGGCATACCTGATAGAATTCGTTTAATACGCTTTCTTTGGTCTGTGGTGACACGCTTCTGGTATTTGCAATCTCCAGTGTCAGTTCTTCTATTTCATCTTCTTTTAAATGTTTGAAAATACTGGCCGACTTCTCCGGTCCTAATGCTATCAGCAATATTGCCGCTTTCTGAATGCCATTATATTCTTCTGTTCCCATTTATTCCCACTCCTCATTCAGCCAGTTACGAAGCAACGACGCAACAGCCTCCGGATTTTCATCTACGAATTTTTCAATCAGGACACGAATCTCTGACTTCTCATTGTAACCAATATCTTCCAAATCTTCCTGTTCTGCCTGCTTGGTTGTCTCAAGCAACGATTCTACAGAAAGTTCCGGTTCAATCTCAGTTTCTTTTTCTTTTCTGGTACTGCGGAATACCACATATCCTAACAGTGCAAAAATCAGAACCGCAAGAATAATCTGCAGGTAATCCTGAAAGCCCCTGCCGCTGCCCTTAGAATATTCAAACATCGGAATATCATAGCTGACAATCGAAATATTAGATGCCGGGATACCGGTTGCATTGGATACCATAGTATAAAGATCCTGATCTACCGTTCCCTTTACCCGGTTGTTATTCTGTGTTACAAATTCATCAAAGGTCATATTGTCCAGAGTACCATCTGCTTTTAAGGTATCCTCATTATAAGTCACATAACGGGCTACCGTTACAGATATGGATGACTGGTCATATTCTATATCTCCTACAGAGCCAATGGTCTGGGTGTTCTTTTCATCCAGTGCACGGTCAATGGAATCATCTGTAATAGAGCTTTCTGATGTGCTTCCATCCGGAAGTACATAAGTTGTTCCATCTCCATTAGAGTCTGTTCCCGGCGTTCCCGACGTACCACCGGTTGAGTCTGACTGATAACGGTCCTCATGGGTAATCAGTCCTTCATCCCTGTCTCCCTGCGCAGAATAATTTGTCTCATTAGTCGTAACCTGATCAAAATTCAGCTTTAAATTTAATCCTACATCAATCGTATCATAAAGGTCTGTTCCCTTAATCACATCTGTAACAGCCTTCTTCACCTGTGTTTCTTTCTTTGTCTGATAGCTGAGCTGTGTGCTGGCAGTTCCGATTGCTGTACTCTCTTCTCCACCCGCAAATAAAAGGTTGGAATTAGAGTCAATAATCGTAATATTATCCGTGGAAGAATTGCCAATCTCAGTTGCTATATATCTTGCTAAAGATGCCGCCTGGTCTTCGGACATCTCTCCGTTCAGTTCCAGCTTAACGCTGGCATAGGACTCCTGATTTCTTGTAACTAAGGTTCCATCATCTTCCGGAATATTTAAGTTAACATCTGCCGACTTAATCAAATCCATATTTTCCAGTTCTTTTGCAAATTTATCTTCCAAAAAAACCTGATACCGTTTACTCTTATCAGCTTCCGTTGTGCTGATACTGCCGCTTAATGCATCATCAATGGTAAATCCGTTGGTCGGAATACTGTTTGAACCAAGCAAAATATTTGCATCTGCCTGATTCTTTGCATTTACCGAAAAAGTCATTCCATCAGAAGAAACCTCATAATCTATGCTGTTTCCATCCAAAAGGTCTTTTACAGATGATGCCTGCGTTGCATCCTCACAGGTTATCAGCTGAACCATCGTAGGTTTGGTCATCACGACAGCCAGTATCACCAATGCAAGAATTACTACAGCCGTAATACTGATAAGAAGCGTCTTCTGCTTTGTTGTAAACTTCAGCCACCACTCTTTTATTTTTTCTAATATTGCTTTCAATCTGTCTGGCATAATCTACTCATCCTACCTATACTAAATCTGCATGTTCATAATTTCTTTGTAAGCATCTATTACTTTATCCCTTACTGCAACTGTATAGGATAATGCAATGTTTGCCTTTTCCTGTGCCACAAGCAATTCATGGGTATTGGTTGATTCTCCCAATGCAAATTTAATTTCCTCTTCCTCTGCATTGTTCTGATAATTATTTGTTTCCTTCACCATGTTCATTGCCGTTGCAAGAATATTATCAAAGCTTTCCGCACTGTTTGACTGCTGTGTTGCAGCTGCATTCTGTGTATTAAAAACATCTGACGAAACTCCTGTTAATACATTAACATTCATCGTTTATCTCACCTTTCCAAATATCTTTTATGATTTACCAATCTGTAATCCCGCCTGTGCAATCTGTTTGCTTGCATCAAAAGCTGTTACGTTCGCCTCATATGCTCTGCTGGCATCAATAAGATTTGTCATTTCTGTTACTATATTCACATTCGGATATGACACATAACCATTTTCATCCGCATCCGGATTGGATGGGTCATATTCCATAGTAAAATCAGTAGAATAATCTTCTGTCACTGAAGAAACCTTTACTCCGTTTCCCACATAGCCTTCCCGGGAATCAGAAAGCACTTTGCTGAACGGAGTTACACCTTTTTCCGAAAAAGTTACAATTTTTCTGCGGTATGGTGTTCCATTCTCTGTACTGGTTGTATTTACATTTGCTACGTTCTCAGAAATGGTATCCATACGAAAACGCTGCGCCGTCATACCGGACGCACTGATATCAAACGACTGAAATAATGCCATTCTTTATTCCTCCCACACAATTTTATTTAATAACGGTTTTATACCGTGATATTTCCTGACTGATACTGTTGGTCAATCCCAGATAACGGATTGTTTCTGAGGCAAGCTCTACATTCTCCTGCTCCGGGTCAACATTGTTGCCGTCCAGACGGTAAGAATAAGAGGCATTGTCGATATATGTCTTTGCATTCAGATGGTCCATATGGATATTTGCCACCTTGTCATCCAGTGAAACATATTTGCTTTTGCCCAGTTCGGATTCCAATGTACTTTCAAAATCCAAATCCCGGCGTTTATATCCAGGTGTATCAGCATTTGCAATATTATTTGATATTAACTGTTCTCTTTCCCAGCTCGCACTTGCGGCCTTATTCAGCACATTCATATAGTCAAACGCATTTGAACTTATCATACTGCACCTCCATAGTTATCCATATTGTTATCGCATCATATTTTATTATAAATAATCTTGTAAAAAACACAAGTATTTTTTTCTTATTTTTACATTATCTAGTGTTTTTTTCCAATTGGCTACACAATATAAAAGGGATTTACAGCTTTTTCCCACTATAAATCCCTTTATCCGATGCACCATCCGTGTGCTCTTCTTTATATTCTGTTTGTTTATATTTCTATGGTTAATCTGCCTTTCGTATTCTGGCAAGTTCATCAAACACCACATCATTTACAACTTTGATATAAGTTCCCTTCATTCCGGAAGAACGGGATTCGATGACTCCTGCACTTTCGAACTTACGCAATGCATTTACAATAACGGAACGTGTAATTCCTACACGATCTGCAATCTTGCTGGCTACAAGAATACCTTCTGTTCCGTTTAACTCATCAAAAATATGAGTAATTGCCTCTAACTCTGAAAAAGAAAGTGTGCTGATTGCTGAACGCACAATCTGTACTTTTCTGGTCTCTTCCGCATTTTCCTCATTCACAGAACGCATCATTTCCAGTCCGACAACTGTTGTTCCATATTCACTGAGAATAATATCATCAATGTCATACTGGTTATCATAACGATATACAAACAATGTTCCTAACCGCTCACCAGCAATATCAATCGGTGTAATAATTGCAGAATATTTCTTAATATCTGATTCAAATCCTAATGTTTCCAGATTAACGTTTTCCTTTGTGGAAAGAATTCCAAGCAGTCTTTCATTCAGCATAGAATCAATAAACCCGCCTACTTCATCAACAATCAGTTCATGAATCTCATCAATTCCACGGCACTGGCTGCTTCCGAGTACCTTTCCTTTTTTACTGATAACAAGGATATTGGAATCCAATATCTCTGTCAAAACCTCACAGATATCATTGAACACAACCTTTGACGAATTATTATTGTGCAAAAGCTTATTTATTTTTCTTGTTTTATCCAACAGCTGAACGCTCATACTTATATCCTCCACGTTATATTCAGAATAACTAGACTGTTTAATATTTTATCATGTTTATTCTGATAATTCAAGGATTTGAATTGTACTTTTAATTCTTTTCATCCTTTTTTGGTTTTTCCTCTGAAAAGCCACACTGCTCATTGGCACAGGCAAGCTTATTGCCCTTTTCTACCATATAACTTCCGCACTTCGGACATTTCTCAGATGACGGCTTTGCCCATGACATGAAATCACATTCCGGATTATTCTCACATCCGTAATATCTTCTGCCTTTCTTGGTTTTACGTAGTACAATATCTTTGCCGCATTTCGGGCAGGCAACACCAATCTTCTCAAAATACGGTTTGGTATTACGGCACTCCGGGAATCCAGGACACGCCAAGAATTTACCATGCGGACCGTATTTGATTACCATATTTCTGCCGCACTCTTCACAAATTACATCGGTCACTTCATCCGCTATCTGCACTTTTTCCAGATCTTTTTCTGCCTGCTTTACTGCCGCATCCAAATCCGGATAGAAATTGCTTACTACAGTCTTCCAGTTTACGGTTCCTTCTTCCACGCTATCCAGCAGCGACTCCATATTAGCGGTAAAATGTTCGTCCACGATACTGGAAAATGCTTCTGTCATAATGGAATTTACTGCTTCACCAAGCTCGGTAACATAAAGGTTTTTATTTTCCTTAATCACATATCTTCTGGCAAGAATGGTGGTTATGGTCGGAGAATAGGTACTTGGTCTTCCAATTCCACGTTCCTCCAATGCCTTTACCAAAGATGCCTCGGTATAATGAGCAGGCGGCTGTGTAAAATGCTGTTTTTCATCCCATGCATCAAAACTTAATTCTGTATCCTTATCAATGGACTTAAGCATTACATTCTGTGTGCCCTTTTCTTCATCTTCATTGGTGTATACAGACATAAATCCTTCAAATACAAGCTTGGATGCTGCTACGGTAAAACAGTATTTTCCAGCACCGATTTTTACGGATGTTGTCTCATATTTTGCATCACTCATACGGCTTGCGGTAAAACGGTTCCAGATTAACTGGTACAGGCGGAACTGGTCTCTGGATAAAGATTCCTTTACCATTACCGGTGTTCTTGTAATATCAGACGGACGGATTGCTTCATGGGCATCCTGAATCTTGTTACTGCTCTTCTTTTCCTGTACATGGGAAGAAACATAATTTTCGCCATACTGCTCTGCAATAAAGCTGCGTGCCATAGCATCTGCTTCTTCTGAAATACGGACAGAATCTGTTCTCAGGTAAGTAATCAGACCAACCGTTCCGATTCCCTTTACATCCACACCTTCATATAACTGCTGTGCTAAGCGCATGGTTTTCTGTGTGGAGAAATTCAATACCTTGGATGCTTCCTGCTGTAAGGTACTGGTGATAAACGGCTGTGGAGCCTTTTTATTACGTTCCCCTTTTTTCACATCTGTTACGGTAAATTTTTCTTTTTCAAGCTCTGCCATAATAGCATCTGCCTGTTCTCTTGAGGTGATATTCATTTTTTCTTTTTCTGTTCCGTAAAACTTCGCAGTTAGTGGTTTCTTCTCACCTTTTACTTTCAGGCTGGCATCTAAGGTCCAGTATTCTTCCGGTATAAATGCATTGATTTCACTTTCACGGTCGCAGATCAAACGCAATGCCACAGACTGTACACGTCCTGCACTTAAGCCTCTTTTTACCTTTGCCCATAGTAACGGGCTGATCCGGTAACCCACCATACGGTCTAACATACGGCGCGCCTGCTGGGCATTCACTAAATCCATATCGATGTCTCTCGGTTTTTTTAAAGAAGTTTTTACTGCATTCTTGGTAATCTCATTGAAACTGATCCGGTAAACCTTTTTATCAGAATTTGCCAGATTCAGTGCCTGATATAAATGCCAGGAAATTGCTTCTCCCTCACGGTCCGGGTCAGTTGCAAGATAAATGACATCTGCTTTTTTCACTTCTTTTCTTAATTTTGCAAGTACATCACCTTTTCCCCGGATGGTAATATACTTTGGTTCAAATCCATGCTCTGCATCAAATCCTAAGGTACTCTTCGGTAAATCACGCACATGTCCATTGGATGCATCCACTTCATAATTTTTCCCAAGAAATTTTTTAATTGTTTTAACTTTTGCCGGTGACTCAACAATAACAAGATATTTAGCCATAACCCTGCTCCTTTATTTTGTTCTCTCTATGCGGTTATTCATGTATTTTTATATAATAATTCTTATATACTTCTTTGATAAAACCTGCATTTTCCAGCGTCAGCAGTATCTCACACATCCGGTCTACCGGAAGCTTTGTTTCTTCCAAAATCTGCTGGGCACTTTTCGGTTGCAAATCGAGAACACTATACACCACCCCTTCATCTTTTTCAAGTACCTTTTTTGAAAAAGCATTGGGAACTACTATATTGGCAAGGTCAATTTCAAGATCCTTAAGCCATTCCTCCGGAGACACAATGATGCCCGCCCCCTGCCGTATCAGGCGGTTACAGCCTCCACTTAACACATCTCCAACACGCCCCGGAAGTGCATAAATATCTTTTCCCTGCTCTAAGGCAAAGTCTGCCGTAATCAATGAACCGCTCCGCTCCTTTGCTTCTATTACAACTACCACATCTGAAAGCCCGCTGATTAACCGGTTCCGTTGCGGGAACAACTTTCCCAAAGGTTTTGTCTGTGGCATATATTCAGATAGAATTCCGCCTTTTTGTGTCATAGTCTGATAAAGACTCTGATTCTGTCTGGGATAACAGTAATCTGCCCCGCATCCCATAACAGCATAAGTTTCTCCCTCTGCCGCCATGGCACCACTGTGGGCTGCTCCATCAATTCCTGCAGCCAGTCCACTGATTATAATGCAGCCTGCTTTTACTGCCAGTTCCGCCAGATGTTTTGCATAGTAACGACCGTATTCACTGCATCTTCTTGCTCCCACAATAGCAATACTTTTCTTATCTTCCGGTGGCAGACTGCCCTTATAAAAAATTCCATAAGGTGGCTTATTGATATATAAAAGACGTTTCGGATAGTTTTCATCCTCTCTTGTTACAAGATACAGTCCACTTCTTTTTAAATTCTCCCATGCTTCTTCTAAGTTCCATGCTTTTTTATAGGTAAGAACAGACTTCACATCTGCTTCGGTAATGCCCTGAATCTGCATTAATTCCTTTTCTGACATGTCATATAAGACTCCTGCACTTCCGGCAAAACGAAACAGTTTTTCCACTTTTCCGGTTCCAATGTTTTCTGCCATCTGTGCCATACACGCCAGCCAGTATTTATATTTCATTCCATTTATCCCTCCCAGAATTTCTTATCTACATTCCGATAACAGACCGCCTCACTTAAATGTCTGGTTAGGATTTCATCTGAACCGTCCATATCTGCAATGGTTCTCGCCACCCGCAAAATCCTATGATAAGATCTGGCTGTCAATTCCAGCTTCTGATAAATGCTTTCCATATACTGTTTTTGTTTTGTCGATAATCTGCAATATTTTGTCAGTAATGCCACCGGAATTCTACTGTTATAGCGAATGTTAGTTCCGGCAAACCTTTGCTGCTGCCGCTCCATAGCTGCAACCACCCTTTTTCTAATTTCTGCCGAAGTCTCCTGATGCGGATTTTCTTTAATTAAATCCTGATATTCCACACGCTTTGTCTCTACACAGATATCAATTCTGTCCAATAAAGGCTGACTGATTTTCTTTAAATACTGTTCCACCATTCCTTTCGTGCAATGACAGCGGTTCAAATCCGGATAATATCCACACCGGCAGGGATTCATGGCAGCCACCAGCATAAAATCCGCCGGAAATTCATAATTTCCGGCAAGCCTTGCAAGCTTTACACAATGTTCTTCCATAGGCTGTCTTAAAATTTCCAAAGTTTCCCGCCGAAACTCCGCCAGCTCATCTAAAAAGAGCACACCATGGTGGGCGAGACTGATTTCTCCCGGTCCCGGAACCATTCCACCACCTGCCAGTCCCTGTGGTGTTATGGTATGATGTGGATTACGGAAAGGACGTTCCGCCATCCATGCTTCACTTTCCGTCAGAAGGCCCCTTACACTGTATATTTTTGTTACCTCCAGGGTCTCCTCTTCCGTCATCTCCGGCAGAATACCTGGAATTCTTCTTGCAATCATTGTCTTTCCTGCTCCCGGTGGTCCAATCATCAGGAGATTATGTCTGCCGCTTACCGCAATCTCACAGGCTCTTTTCACAAACTGTTGTCCATTAATTTCTGAAAAATCCGGTACTTCTTTTCTCTTAGCCTTTTTCTCATGCCCGATTTCTTCTTTCTCAGGCTCCCAGAATTTTATTTCATCATTAAAGCCTTTTATCACTTCTTCCAGTGTGCTTACACCAAACAGACGGATTCCTTTTACCAATGCAGCTTCTTTGACATTTTCCACCGGCACCATACAGGCGTCCATCCGCTCCTGCGTTGCCTTTGTCACGATGGGCAATACTCCATGAATCGGTTTTATTCTTCCATCCAGTCCTACTTCTCCTACAATCAGAAGCTGTTCCAGCCTGTCTTTCGGAATAATCCCCATTGCTGCAAGCACTGCCACTGCTACCGGCAAATCAAAGGACGAACCGGATTTTCTTACATATGCCGGCGAGAGATTAATCGTAATCCGTTTTGGTGGGAGACGGTATCCACAATTTTTAAGGGCTGTCCGCACCCGCTCTCTTGCCTCCCGCACTTCTGCCGATAAAAATCCTACCATTTCAAACACTGGCATACCATCCGTCACATCTGCTTCCACGCGGATAGGAATGCTCTCAATGCCACGCACGATTGCCGTTGATACAATACTGTACATTAAATTTCACCTTTCTGTTTTGCAATTATTCTGTTTTTTGTAATTATTTCATTTTCTCTGTTCATTTTGTTTGTCCGGGATTTTTCTGCAGAAGAACTCTGCAATTTACATGAGTAGCCCCAAGATGGGTTATTCATCATTTATTTCGATAAAAAAGATGGACTCATCATATCATGAAATCCATCCTTTTCAAATACCAATTTAACACATTATAAAAATTTAATAATTGTAACCTTTTTCAAAATAAGCTTTCAGCTTCTCCAATGCCCTTTTTTCAATTCGTGAAACATAGGATCTCGAGATATTTAAATTTTTTGCAATCTCCTTTTGTGTCACCGGACAGTCCGTTTTTAGGCCATAGCGCAGGTTTATGATAATCTGTTCCCGTCTGTTTAGTACCCGCGGCAGTATTTCATATAATGTCTTCACATTTCTGTCATACTCCATCTGCTCCACCACATCCGGTTCGTTATGCTCTACAATATCCAGTAAATGTATCTGGTTTCCCTCTTTATCTGTTCCGATTGGCTCATAAAGAGACACTTCCCTGGCAATTTTACGCTTACTGCGCAGATACATCAGAAGTTCATTTTCAATGCATCTCGCTGCATAAGTTGCCAGCTTATTTCCTTTTTCTACCCGGAAGGTATCGATTGCTTTAATCAATCCAATGGTTCCAATCGATATCAGATCTTCCATATCCTCTTCCACATTCTGATATTTTTTTACCACATGTGCTACCAGACGCATATTATGTTCTATCAGAATATGTTTTGCTTCAAGGCTGCCTTCCCCAAGCTGCTTTAAATATTGCTTCTCTTCCTGTATAGTCAATGGAGATAAAAATGTTTTCAATACAGCACCCTTAAAAAGCGATTTATTATATTCTATGCGTCTGCCAGGTTCTTCGTGCCTTTCCTCTTTTTTTATCTCTATCCTTTTCTTCTGTGTCTTTTTCCTTTATAATTATCTTTATGAAGCGAATATTAGACTATACCATAACAAATGAATACAAAAACTATACGATAAGAGAATTTCTTACGGAAAAAGGATACCCGAAAGGGCTCCGGGCACATCTTTTCCGCACCAAAGATGTTCTTTTCCGAAACGGTGATACCGGGCACAGCAGTGACCGGCTGAAGGTTTCTGATAAATTAAAGATTATTTTAGAAGAATCTATGCCAAAAAGCTATCCCGCACCGGAAAACATTCCCCTTTCCATCCTCTACGAAGACGAAGATATTCTCGTTATCAATAAACCGGCACATATGCCTGTCCACCCATCCATGACACATTACGAGCATACCCTCTCCAATGCTGTCTTTTATTATCTGGGCAGAAAAAACGAAGCCGGTCCTTTCCGCTGCATCAACCGGCTGGATAAGGATACTACCGGTATCACAATCCTTGCAAAAAACAGTCTCAGTGGCGGTATCTTAGGCAGACAGATGAATGAACGGAAAATCCACCGCACCTATCTTGCCATTGTCCGTGGTATTACCCCGGAATCCGGTACCATTACTGCGCCAATCGGCAGAAAGGAAGGTTCTGTATTAGAGCGTCAGGTAGATTTTGGGCAAGGTGAATACGCCTGCACCCATTACCGCAGACTAGCTGTGAAAGAAATTTTTCCAAAAAATACTTTTTCAAGGGAGCCTCTTTCACCGGATGCATTCTCCCTTATTGCTTTGCGGCTTGACACCGGCAGAACCCACCAGATTCGTGTCCATATGAGCTACCTCGGCTACCCTTTAATTGGAGATTTCCTTTATAACCCGGATTTTTCCCTGACAAAAAGGCAGGCTCTTCATGCCTGCCAGTTAAAATTCGAACATCCAATCACAAAGGAACAGCTCTGCTTTACAGCTCCACTTCCTGCCGATATGCAAATGCTGTTCCCTGAATTTCATGTTCCAGATTTGGACAATCTATTTTCGGATTAACGGATTCTTTCGGTAAGTCCGACTTTCTTCTGCACCTTACGCAAGGTCTTATTAGAATAATAAGCTGCTTTTTCGTCATTCATTTTAATCATGCTGTCAAGATAGGTCTTGTCTGCCATCAGTTCCCCATAACGTTTCTGCAATGGCTCTAACTCTGCAGCAACTGCTTCTCCTACTGCCAGTTTGAAATCACCGTAGCCTTTTCCGTCAAATTCTTTTTCGGTTTCTTCTCTTGTCTTACCGGTTACACAACCATAAATATCAATCAGATTACTAATGCCCGGTTTATCTTCACGATATACAATTTCACTGCCGGAGTCGGTTACTGCACGTTTAAATTTGCGGATAATGGTATCTTTATCATCTAAAAGGCGGATAGTTGCATTCGGATTCTCATCGGACTTTGACATCTTTTTCTCCGGCTCCTGCAGACTCATAATCTTTGCACCTGCTTTTCCGATATATGCCTCCGGAATTGTAAATACATCTCCGTAAATAGCATTAAAACGCTGTGCAATGTTTCTGGTAATCTCAAGATGCTGCTTCTGGTCTACTCCAACCGGAACCACATCTGCCTGATACAATAAAATATCAGCCGCCATTAATACCGGATAGGTATAAAGACCTGCATTGATATTATCTGCATGCTTTGCAGCCTTGTCCTTAAACTGTGTCATACGGTTTAACTCTCCCATATAAGTAAAGCAGCCTAATATCCAGCTTAATTCTGCATGTCCGGATACATGGGACTGATAATAAATACAGTTTTTCTCCGGGTCTAATCCTGCCGCTACATATAATGCATAAAGAGAACGAGCATTTTTACGGAACTCTGCCGGCACCTGTCTTAAGGTAAGGGAATGTAAATCCATAACACCATAGATACATTCATATTCATCCGTAAGATTTACCCAGTTTTTCAATGCTCCCAAATAATTTCCAAGGGTAAGGGTTCCTGTTGCCTGCATTCCACTATATAAAATCTTCTTTCCGTCTAACATTTATTTATCCTTCTTTCTTTTATTTTTCAATACTTCATATCGAATATATGCATAAGTCTCTTCTTCGCCGCGGTCTGCCAGCATATGAAGAAGGCTCTCTAAAAGTTCTCTTGATTCCTCATGAATAATATGATACTGCTTTCCATGTTCGTAATAAGCCAGAGGACTTTCGTCGGTATATTTTTCTCTCTGGTAATTCCTGCTTGCTGCCACCCGGTCAATAAACATCTCAACAACATATTTTGTTGGCATCTTCATTCCAGTAATTCCGGTGCATTTCTCCGGTCCGTAATCAATCCAGTATTCCATATGATGCTTGTTTCTGCCCTTGTGATGCAGCCACGCTGCGGAATACCCCTTGTCCTCACGTTCTGCATTATTCGGGCTCATATTTCCCTGAAAATACTTACAACCCACTAAAAATTCCGTTGGTGAATATTTCGACAAATCATGCAATAAACCCTGGCGGTAAAGTCCAACTTTAAAACAGCCTTTCATGACCAACATCTTGTGATGATTAATTGTGCAAAAATGTTTCCATGCTTTCATCTTACTTTATTTCCCTATTAATATCTGAATGGACATCCCGGCAATTTCTACCTGGACTGCATCCATTATCATTTCTTTCTCCAGAAAACCATTTTCATTTCCTGTATCCATTACTTTATACCATTTTTTGCTTTTTGGCAATTTCGGAAGTGCAAGGAACTGTTTTCCGGTGTGAAAATTATATGCCACATAAATCATTTCCTCACAATCCGCATACAGTCCGCAATAAAGCATCCCAACCGACTGGCGGTTCGGGCTAAATCCCACAGTCCATGCACTATCGCAATGAAAAGAAAGATCCGGATATCCCAGTCCCTTATAATCATTCATCCGCATCGGCTCTTCCATCCGAAGAACCGGGTGTGCCTTACGAAAGGCTGCCATTTTCTTTACAAACTGTTGTAAGGATGCATATTTCTTATCATTTTTCCAGTTTACCCAGCCAACTGCATTATCCTGGCAATAAGCATTATTATTTCCCCTCTGGGAATTACCAATCTCATCACCGGCAGCAAGCAGTGGAATACCCTGTGCTAAAAATACTGCCGTAATCGCATTTCGAAGCTGTTTTTTACGCAGGCTTTCTATATATTTTTTGCGGGTTGGTCCTTCAATGCCATAGTTGTCACTGTAATTCCAGTCATTTCCATCAGCATTGTTTTCCCCATTTGCTTCATTATGTTTCTCACTGTACATAAATACATCTGCCAGTGTAAAACCATCATTAGATGCTGCATAATTCACAAATCCGGCATATTTCTTCTGCTTACGCATCTGGTTTACAAAATCGGTAAGACAGATTTCCTTATGATTTAACATTTTCCGCAACGGATAATAAAATTCATCCCGGTAAACAAATAAATGCGGATATGCATAATCCTGTTCCAGCAAATCCTCCGGAATCGTATCTGCAAACAGCTTACTGCGGCACAAAATCAAATCCTGTGCCATAGCACGAACCGGAAGATTTGCTCCCATCAGACGGAATCCATCCACATGATATTCCATCACCCAAAAGCGCAGGGCTTCTAACATCAGATTCTGATTGATGGTATCAGGAAAATAAATTTCCATAATACATTCCATGTCATTTTTATGCAATGCCTTAATTAATGATTTCAAGGCATGCTCCGGCTGTCTGCTTCTGGTAAATGCAGCCTTCGGCGCAAAATAATTGCCTTCGGTATAGCCCCAGCAATTTATCTTCTCAACTTCCGGCAGCTTCTTTGTATCCGTCTTCTGTTCTTCCTTCCAGGTCACATAATCCGGCAGTTCACAGGTTGCCGGTATCATCAGTTCTTCAAATTCATAAAAAGGCATAAATTCAACGGTTGTAACGCCCATATCACGAAGATATCCTATCCGGTTCTCTACTGCTTCAAAAGTTCCTTTTCTTGCTCCGCCATTACTACCCTCCATGGTAAAATTTCTCACATGAAGTTTGTACATGACCATATCCTTTTTGGCAATTTCCGGTGCCACATCCTCTTCCCAGTCAAAAACATCTGTGGAGAAACCGCTTTTCACCTGATAATCCATACCAAAGCGTTCCTTTTCTCCCCACTTTTCCCTGCCTACAATTCTTCTGGCATATGGATCTGGCATAACCTTACCGTCTATTTCAAAATTATAATCAAAAGAAGCCGGTTCAATGCCCATTACCATAATTGAGCGAAGTGCACCCACATAGTAAGTATCCGGAACCGGTATTTTCTCAATTTTCCCTGTTTTCTTTTCATACAGTACAATACTGCATTTCTGCTCTTTTCTCCCCTCAAAGGTAAATACAACCCCATCACGATGCACAACTGCTCCCATGGTTCTGTAATCGCCTTCCCGAACATTGTATTTCATTTCATCATCCTGCACTTTCCTATATTCAAGTCTCTTGAAAAGATTATAACACGATTCATTGACAATTGATATGTAAATTTTTATAATTATAGTGTAGTGTATTGTTAATTAGTGATATAAGAGGTATATTCATGCATACAGTTGCAACAAAGGATTTACAACCTGGCATGGTGACTGCCGCTCCTGTCATGAGCAGGCATGGGCAGATGATTGTAGAAGAACACAAAATGCTGACAACCCAGATGATTGCGCACCTTGAGTTTTATGGAATTGAGAGTGCCAGAATAATAGACGGTGTTCTGCCTGTTGATGCCATTCAGTCAATGGCTGAAGAAAAGGAAGCAGTTGACCGGTATTCTGAACGGGTAAGAAACAGTAAAGAATTCAAAGTTTTTAAAGCAAATTACGAAAAAAAAGTACCTTTTTTAGAAAAATCCATCAATGATTTTGTCACAAAAAACATTCCTTTTGATCAGGAGGCTCTTTTATCCTGCGCTTTAGATCTTTTTGCCAGACATTCCACTACAATTTCCATGTTCGATATGCTGCACAATATGCGCAAAATTACCGATTCCACTTATGCCCACAGTCTGAATGTTTCTTTAATCAGCCGAATGATTGGTATGTGGCAGAATTATAATGCAGATGATTTAGAAACTCTGACTCTGGGTGGTCTCTTACACGATATAGGTAAAAGTAAAATTCCACCGGAAATCATTAACAAGCCAGGACGCCTGACCCCGGAAGAATATGAACTGGTGAAAAAACATTCCGAATATGGTTATGAACTGCTGAAAAATCAGAATGTATCTGTCCGCATCAAAAAAATTGCTCTCACCCATCATGAACGCTGTGATGGAAGCGGCTATCCAATCGGACTTATCGGAGATGATATTGATGATTTTGCCAATATCGTTGCTATTGCAGATGTCTACGATGCCATGACTGCTGACCGCTGTTATCGCCGCGGCGTCTGCCCGTTTGAGGTCATTGCCACTTTTGAGCGGGAGGGTCTGGGTAAATACAAACCCCAGTTTATTACCAGCTTCTTGGAGCATATTGCCAATACATATATTAACAATGATGTCATGTTAAGTAATGGCATGACCGGTAAAATTGTGCTGATTAACAAGCATCGCCTGACTCGTCCGGTGGTTCGGTTAGAAGACAGTATATTTATCAATCTGGAAAAACGTCCGGAACTCTACGTTCAGACAATTATATAAAGAAAGAGGTATTTTATGGAAAACAAACAGTTAAAAGATGAAGACGATATCATGGTGACATTGAATTTAGACAATGGGCAGGATGTGGAATGCAAAATTCTTACTATCTTTGAAGCAGGAAAACAGGATTATATTGCGCTGATGCCCTTAGATGAAAAGGGAAATGAAAATGCAGATGGTGAAGTATATATCTATCGTTACTCCGAGGATGAGGATGGAAATCCTTCTTTAGATAATATTGACAGTGACGAAGAATACGAAGTTGTCTCCGACCGTTTTGATGAATTATTAGATGAAGCAGAATTTGACGCAATGGACAACTAATCATCCATTACGTTTCCTGCAATTCTTTTAAGAACCGGGATGGTTCTGCACTGTGATTATTCAACAGCTCTACCGAGAAGAGGTAGAGCTGTTTTTTTGCTCTGGTCATCCCCACATAGAACATTCTGCGTTCCTCTTCCAGATCCGCATCTAAAACAGCTTTCTTATAGGGCATGATTTTCTCATTTACATCAATCAAAAATACCACATCATACTCTAATCCCTTCGAGCTATGTAGGGTTGATAAGACAACGCCCTCTCCCTTCGTCCGCTGCTTCTCCATGGCACGCTGTAATTCTTTTAAATATTTCTCTTTCTGTTTCTGCCAGTCATCAAAGCTATCGAACTCTTTGGTCATATCGGTAAGCTGTTCTAGAATATCCAAAAGTTCTTCCTCATTCATACCTCTCTGATCTGCATATTCTTTGATATAGTCATCGTAGCCGATTCCCTTGCGGATATAATTCACCGCTGCAAAAGGCTTCATTCCGGCTAACATTTTGCAGTCATGATAAAGCCGGTCGATTCTTCGTGCAATCCAGGACTGCTCCATTTTATCATAATAATCTGCCCAGACATCAAATGCTACAGTATCCTCTTCCAGGCTGTCCCGCCCAATATAACGGTTCGGCCGGTTCATAATCTGTAAGAAGTCTGCCCTTCTTCTGCTTCCATGGGCAATCCGAAGATAACTTTCCATATCTTTTGCAATCCAATGCTCATAAATATTAGGAATATTATCCCTTGTACGGAAAGGAATATTATATTCCATCAACTGCTGCATCAGAAGTCTTGGCTGTGTATTAGTGCGAAACAGCACCGCTGCGTCCGACCAGTCACCACCAGCTGCGGTATATTCCTTAAGTGCATGAATCAATCCTAAATTTTCTTCCCGCTGCGTCCGGTAAGTCTTACATACTACCGCTTCCTTTGCCGGATGAAATGCCTTAATATCCTTTGCAAACCGCCCTGTATTGTGGGCAATCAGTCTTCCTGCCGCTGCCACAATATTTCCATCGGAACGATAATTATAATTTAATACAATTCGCTTTGCATCAGCATAATCCTTCTCAAAGTTCAGCATAATCTCCGGTCTTGCCTGGCGGAACCTGTAAATAGACTGGTCATCATCCCCTACCACAAAGAGATTATTTTCCGGTGCTGCAAGCATCCTTATAATCTCATATTGTAATCCATTGATATCCTGAAACTCATCAATTAAAATATATCGGAACTTCTTCTGCCAGAGTGCTAAGATATCCTTCCGCTGGCTGAAAAGTTCATAGGTATAAACTAACATATCATCAAAATCAATCAGCCGGTTCTTCTGCAGCATCTTCTGATAATTCATAAATACATCCCGGAATGTATGCTCTGGAAAATTAGAAGAATAATAATGTTCAATGGGAATGTTCGAATTCTTTACACCGCTGATTTCAGATAACAGAGTCTGGATGCATTCATTTTCATCTTCATAGTCAATCGGAAAATGACGTAAAAGATTCCGGATAAATACCACCTTCTGCTCATCTCTTATAATATTTTCTGCCCGATAATGATAAGCATACTTTAATACCGTAAAAAACACCGCATGAAAAGTACCAAAAGTAGCCGTTGTGGATGTCTGATTCGTTAGCGAAAGAAAACGCTCCTTCATCTCCATAGCGGCTGCTTTTGTAAATGTCACCACCAGAATCTCTGATGGTGACACCCCATATTTTTCTATTAAATTTTTCGTTCGATGGGTAATTACGGCAGTTTTGCCTGAACCGGGCCCCGCCAGTGTAAGGCAGGGACCCTGATAAAAATCAACAGCTTCCTGTTGTGCTTCATTAAATTGCATGAAATGCCTCGTAACTTTTATTTCTCAAGTGCTTTCGTAAGAAGTGTAATTCCGGTACGGATACGTTTTAAGGACTCCTCCTTACCAATAATTTCCATAATCTCAGTTGCACCTGCCGGTGTCATCTGTTTACCGGAAACCGCTGTACGAACCGGCCATAATACATAACCATTCTTGCAGCCCTTCTCTGCCACAAAATCACAAAGTGTCTGATACAGTGCATCATTACTGTAATCCTGCTGAGCCTCTAATACCGGAAGAATCTCTGTCAAGACTTCC
The DNA here is from genome assembly GCF_003462605.1 of Roseburia sp. OM04-10BH. Lineage (NCBI taxonomy): Bacteria > Bacillati > Bacillota > Clostridia > Lachnospirales > Lachnospiraceae > Roseburia > Roseburia sp. OM04-10BH. The sequence goes on along the minus strand of NZ_QTZI01000004.1, from coordinate 102,515 downwards.
AAAGAGCTCTCTTCTGTGGTCTTCATCTTCTTATGGGTATACATTGCGGTATCATACTCTGGAAGTTCCTCAAAGAAGTCAATCAGATTCTCAATATCCGGGAAGATTTCAATTCTGGTCTTCACCATCTCTGCAATCTTGCGGATATCATAATCCCTGGTAATTACTTTCCGGATATATGGCTCTGCCATTTCAAAGTACGAATCAAAATCCATTGCCTTGATGTATTCGCCATTCATCCATTTCAGCTTTGTATAGTCAAATACAGCCGGTGATTTACTCATATGATGATAATCAAAGGCTTTTACCAGCTCCTCTAAAGAAAAGATTTCCCGGTTATCTGCCGGACTCCACCCCAGTAATGCCACAAAGTTTACAACTGCCTCTGTTAAAAATCCCTGTTCAATCAAATCTTCGTAGGAAGAATGTCCACAACGTTTACTTAACTTCTGATGCTCTTCGTTGGTAATTAACGGACAGTGTACATACACTGGCACATCCCAGCCAAAAGCTTCATACAGACGGTTATACTTTGGAGAAGAAGAAAGATATTCATTTCCTCTTACTACATGTGTAATTCCCATCAAATGGTCATCTACTACGTTGGCAAAGTTATAAGTCGGATATCCGTCTGATTTAATCAGAATCATATCGTCCAGCTCCGCATTATCAACGGTAATATCTCCATAGATTTCATCATGAAAGGTTGTTGTTCCTGTCTGAGGATTGTTCTGACGGATAACGTATGGAACACCTGCAGCAAGCTTTTCTTCTATTTCTTCCTTGCTTAAATGCAGGCAATGCTTATCGTAAACAATAATCTCTTTACCTGCAACAGTCTGACGCAGACTCTCTAAACGCTCCTTATCACAGAAACAATAGTATGCTTCTCCTTTTTCAATGAGTTTCTTCGCATACTCCAGATAAATTCCCTGTGCCTGACGTTCACTCTGCACATATGGGCCAACACCGCCATCCTTGTCCGGACCTTCATCATGTAACAATCCAGTCTTCTCAAGGGTACGGTAGATAATATCTACCGCTCCCTCAACATAACGTTCCTGGTCTGTATCTTCAATTCTTAAAATAAAATCTCCGCCCTCATGCTTTGCAATTAAATATGCATAAAGTGCTGTACGCAGATTTCCTACATGCATTCTTCCTGTAGGACTTGGTGCAAATCTGGTTCTAACCTTGCTCATTCTATTAACCCGCTTTCTTACTATTAATTTAATTCGATTTCCCGTAATTCCTTTGGAGGAAGCTGCTTGGTAGAAGCTTTCTTAATCTTCTCGATTTCCTGTTTTGCTTTCGGAATCGGAAGAATAGTTCCTGCTCCGGCGATACATCCGCCAGGACATCCCATTCCTTCAATCATATATCCATTCATCTTACCAGCCTTGGCAAGCATCAGCATCTTCTTACATTCAGCAAGACCTTCTGCATGTTCAATCTTAACATCCACATCCGGATAATATTCATGTACACATTTTTCAATGGCATCTGCAACACCACCGGCACATGCATATCCACGACCAGCAGCAGTTGCATCATGCATGGAGCTTTCACCCTCTGTCTGGTTCGGATCAATTCCTTTTGCTGCAAACATAGCGTCTAACTCTTCAAATGTGATTACAAAATCAACATCGCTTCGTACAGTTCTTCTGCTTGCTTCCAGTTTCTTAGCAGCACACGGTCCGATAAATACTACTTTTGCATTCGGATGTTCTTTCTTAATGCTTCTTGCTGTAGCAACCATAGGTGTAAGCTCAGAAGATACGCTCCCGATTAAATCCGGGAACTGTGTCTTTGCAAGCATGGACCATGCAGGACAGCAGGATGTAAGTAAGAAAGGAAGCTCTCCTGTTGCAACATGATTTGCATAGTGATGTGCTTCTGCTACTGCACCGATATCAGCTCCAAGTGCAACTTCAACAACTTCTGAGAAACCAAGTTCTAATAAAGCTGCCTTTACATGCTTTGGAGTAGCTCCAGGTCCGAACTGACCTACAAATGCAGGTGCAATTTCAGCGATAACTTCTCCGCCTTCTTTCATACAACGGATCAACTGGAAAATCTGTGATTTATCTGCAATTGCTCCGAATGGGCAGCTTACCATACACTGACCACAGGATACACATTTATCTGCATCAATCTTTGCTCTTCCGTATTCATCTGTTCCAATTGCTCCAATTCCACAAGCCATGGAACAAGGTCTTTCTTTCTTGGAAATTGCATCATATGGGCAGGCTGCTTTACATCTTCCACATTTGATACATTTCTCCTGGTCGATTACAGATTTGCCATCTACCTGGGAGATTGCTCCCTTTGGACATACCTCCATACATGGATGTGCAATACATCCCTGGCACATATTGGATACTTCATATTTCTTTTCTTCGCACAGATTACATGCAGATGGAATTACCTGCATAAGAGGTGGCTCATAATATTTTTCTGCCACATTGCTCTCTTCGAGACCACTGGTAACATGTACCGGTTTATCCTGTGGCCGTAAAGACATACCCATAGCAAGTCTTACTCTTTCTGCTGCAATCGCACGTTCTCTATAAATACTTTCACGGTATGTAGGAACATCTCCAGGGCAAACTGTATATGGAACTGCCTCAACGGCATCGTTCAGGTTTGCACTGTCTGCTTCATAAGCAATTTTTGCTACCTCCGTAAAAATGCTTTTTCTCAAATCTGATACTGGTGTACGTAGTCCTCTCATCGTTTCCTCCTAGAAAAAATTGTATTATATCATTGTTCATAACCACGCACAGTATTATCAATATATAACACTATGCTAACAATAATCTAGCACACCACTTTCAATAATACAAGTAGCCTGCTCTTATGTTCTAAAATAAATACTTTTTACAACTTTTTCCTCCGGGAACATTCTTTGCAGACCGCATCCGTATCTGTCCTTCCACTACATCCGCTGCAGCCAATGCAGCCTCCCTCTTTTTTCTTTTTCATCATAGCATATACCGCAAAGGCGCACCAGCAAAGAATCAGTAATAGCAAAATAATATCATTAACGCCCATACTATCTGCCTCCTAAAAAATCAGGCTGCCAATCTGAAAGACAACAAATGCTGCAATCCATGCAACCACGCACTGCATTACCACAACACCAAGTGCCTGAAGCTTTGAACCCATCTCCCGTCTGATTGCTGCAATCGCTGCTACACATGGTGTATAAAGTAACGTAAACACCAGGAAGCTGACTGCTGATACCGGCGTAAACAGAGTTCCAAGGCTGTTGCCCAAAGCAGTCACACTGGTTCCAAGAAGTACACTCATGGTACTGATTACTGCTTCTTTGGCAGTAAATCCGGTAATCAAAGAAGTGGATACTCTCCAGTCCCCAAATCCAAGCGGAGCAAAAACTGGTGCAATCACACGGCCGATTAATGCCAGCAGGCTGTCTGCGCTGTCAGATACTACATTCAGTCTGGTATCAAAAGACTGTAAAAACCAGATAATAATCGTTGCAAGGAAAATAACGGTAAATGCCCTCTCTAAGAAATCCTTTGCCTTGTCCCACATCAGGAGTACCACGCTCTTTAAAGATGGCAGCCGGTAATTCGGAAGCTCCATGACAAAAGGCATCGGTTTTCCACGGAATGCGGAATGCTTGAATAAAAGTGCCACCAGAATTCCCATTACCATTCCACCAACATAAAGTGCAATCATAACAAGTGCCTGATACTTTTTAAAAAATGCTGCTGTAAACACCGCATAAATCGGTATTTTCGCCGAACAGCTGATAAATGGTGTCAGCATAATGGTCATTTTCCGGTCTCTTTCGGATGCTAAAGTTCTGCTTGACATTACTGCCGGAACCGTACAACCAAATCCAATCAGCATTGGAACAAAACTTCGTCCGGAAAGTCCAATCTTACGCAGCAGTTTATCCATAACAAAGGCAACTCTTGCCATATAACCGGAATCTTCCAGAATAGACAGGAAGAAAAATAAAACCACAATAATCGGCAGGAAGCTTAACACACTTCCTACTCCGGCAAATACACCATCAATAATCAGGCTGTGAACCACCGGGTTAATTCCATAAGCAGTCAGCCCCTTGTCTGCAAGATTCGTTATGTATGCAATAAAAACAGCCAGATAATCGCTCAAAAATGCTCCGATCACACCGAAGGTCAGCCAGAATACAAGCAGCATAATCAGAAGAAACAACGGAATAGCAAGATATTTATTCGTTAATACATTGTCTATCTTCACACTACGAATATGTTCTTTGCTCTCATGGCACTTTGTTACTGATTTACTGCACACCTTTTCAATAAAGGTATATCTCATATCCGCCAGAGCGGCATTTCTGTCCATATGATGGTCTGTTTCCATTTCTTCAATACTGTGTTCCATCATATCCAGTTCGTTCTGGCTCAGCTTCAGTCTGTCAATAATGTCTGTATCCTGTTCTACAATCTTCGTTGCTGCAAAACGTGGTGACATTCCGATATTCTGTGCATGGTCTTCTACCTGATGGGATACCGCATGAATGCAGCGGTGCACAGGACCTTTCTCGCAAAAATCCGTTACCTTTGGATATATCTTCTGTCCTGCCACCTTCATGGCGCTGTGTACCAGGTCTTCCACTCCCTCTCCCTTTACCGCACTGATTGGAATGACCGGAATTCCCAGTTCTAAAGACATCTGTTTTACATCAATACTTCCGCCGTTGTTACGCACCTCATCCATCATATTCAGAGCTAATACCATCGGAATATGCATTTCTAACAACTGCAGGGTCAGATAGAGATTTCGCTCAATATTTGTTGCATCTACAATATTGATAATTCCATCCGGCTTTTCATTTAAAATAAAGTCTCTTGTTACAATCTCCTCACTGGTATAGGGACGCAGAGAATAGATTCCCGGCAGGTCAACTACCGACGCATCCTTATGTTCTCTGATTTCTCCCATTTTCTGGTCAACCGTTACACCCGGAAAATTTCCAACATGCTGGTTGGAACCGGTGAGCTGATTAAATAATGTGGTCTTACCACAGTTCTGGTTTCCTACTAATGCAAATATCATTCTAGTTCTCCTCCGGTTCTACTTCAATTTTTCCGGCATCTTCTTTTCGTATGGTCAGTTCATATCCACGAATCCGGAGTTCAATCGGGTCTCCCATAGGTGCTACTTTACGCACCTGCACCTTTGTCTTTGGAATCAGCCCCATATCTAAAAATCTACACCGCAGTGCTCCTTCTCCCCCTACTTTGGTTATTACCGCTTCTCTTCCAATTTCAAGTTCATCCAGTGTCATCTATTTTCCTCTTCTCTTGTTATTGATATTTTTTCTCAATTAAGTATTTTACCGCAGGATTCTTTTTTTCACAATATAAAATCTCACATTCCTTTTCATCTGCACATATATTAATATGAATATTTTTATTGAGGTCAGCATATGAACAACTGTAATTGTCAGCCACAAAGCAGCCGTCCGGCTGTTCCGACACCTTATACGAAACAGTTTGCCTGTAATCAGGAACTTGCCATGGCTTATGTTCCATGGCAGCAGTTCGGCAATCTGTACGAACCTGACCAGGCTCTGCGTAATGGCACAGTCTTTCAGGATTTAAATAAGCCTTTCCATGGTTCCATGAAAGGAGGCAGATTCTGATGAACAATATGCCAATGAACCAGTCCCAGCTTTTAGACTGGATTAATCAGGTCAGCTTTGTAGCTTATGATACTGCCCTTTACCTTGACACCCATCCTTATGATGAAGAAGCACTTTCCTTCTATAACCACTACCGTACCCTGCGGTTAAAAGCAGTGAAAATGTATGAAGAAAAATATGGTCCCCTGACTTTAGACGGTGCCGACACAGACGGTCACTGGAGCTGGGGAAGCATGAGAAATCCATGGGAAGGGGGAAATTGTTAAATGTGGCAGTATGAAAAAAGACTGGAATATCCGGTCAACATCAAACAGACCGATCCGAAAACCGCACAGTATATCTTAAGCCAGTACGGAGGTCCTGACGGAGAAATCAACGCATCCTTACGTTATCTCTCCCAGCGCTATTCCATTCCTTACCGTGAAGTAGCCGGACTGCTTACCGATATTGCGACAGAAGAAATTGCCCATTTTGAGATGATTGCAACCATCGTGCACCAGCTTACCAGAGACCTGACTCCGGAGGAAATCAAAGCCTCTAACTTCGGTCCTTACTATATTGACCACACCCTTGCCGTATGGCCACAGGCTGCCGGTGGTGTTCCACAGAATGCCTGTGAATTCCAGTCCAAAGGCGATCCGATTACTGACCTTATGGAAGATATGGCTGCAGAGCAGAAAGCCCGCACCACTTACGATAACATTCTTCGTGTCGTAAAAGACCCGGACGTTGTAGATCCGATTCGTTTCCTGCGTGCCAGGGAGGTCGTACACTTCCAGCGTTTTGGCGAAGCACTCCGGATGGTACAGGAACACCTTGACTCCAAGAACTTCTATGCATGTAACCCGGCTTTCGATAAGAGCTGCGGCTGCAAATAAAACTGTGATAGAAAAGAATGTGCCTTGGCACATTCTCGCGCCTGCGGCGATTGCTTGCGACATCTACCTTATACGCCGCAGTGTGCATCCTCGCGGAGCGTTTTTTACTTTACAGGAAAGCAATTTCCTGTAAAGTAAAAAATAGCGTATCACCGATATTTTCTATCGATGATACGCTATTTTCATTCTCCGGTTCCGCAGAGCCGGTCCACAGAATTAATAATCTCACGGACTTCCGGGATTTCCTCATGATACTCTTTCATGAGTTTTTCAATTTCTTCCTTCTGTTCTAATACTACATCCATGTTATATTCAATGGATGCCCGGATTTTCTGCCGCCGGCTCAATAATTCATGCTTGATTTCCACCATTTCACGCTTATCTACCAGTGCATTGGGTTGACTAATCCAGACCTTTGCATCATAAAGTTCATATTTTTGCAGCATGCGTACTAACTTTCCATTAAAATATTCCAAGTCATCACTATTCCGCTCAAATTTCTCTCTTTCCCGCTTGGCTTCTAAGTACTGCTCCCAGAGATAGGTCAGTTCATAGGAATTATGCACATGGTATTTCTCGCAGGCATAATCCACCGCATTCGTAGAATTTACATACTTTATTTTAGTACGGTTCAAAAGAGTAATGGCATGATTCATGTTCACTTCTGCCCGCTTGATTTCTCTTGTATTATTCTGATTCCGGAACAGCATAAAGAATCCACTGGCTGCCGCAGCTACCATCAGAATCGTAAATAGAATCCGTACATCCATTTCCAATGCCACATGAAGAACCAATATGACTGCAAGGAATGCCAGTACCATGCCAAATACTACATAGGATGCCTTCCGCAGAATCTTCTGTTCTTCCATTAACTCTTCCCGGTAATAAGCCCATTCATTCTTCTCCCCTTCCAGGTAATTCATATCACGCTTTACGGCCGCCTGATACATCTCATTTGCCTGCAGGGTCCGGATGGATTCCGTCAGAGTCTCCTCTTCCTGTTCCATCTGTGCATACTGCGTATCTGTCAGCTTCTTGGTTGCTTTCAGATAATCGGAACGGGACTGATCCAGTGTAAGAATACTGTTTGCAGTATCTCTTAAAGCAGCTGCCTCATCTTCCGGCAGTTCTTCAATAATCTGGATATCCTTTAAATAAGAAGTCACCACACGATATTCAGACTTTTCATTTTCCAGGGTCTTTGTGGTGTCAATCATCTGTTCACAGTGACCCAGAACATAATGTTGTACTTTATGTTCATCCTTCCGGTCTTCTTCCGATAACGTATCCTCTGTGATACATTCTAAGACCTCTTCGATTGTTTTCTTTGGTTTCCTTTTTCTTCTAAAAAATTTTATCAATGTTATGCCCACCGTCCATTGCTTTCGTAAATATATTTTTTCTTATCTAGCACATCTCGAAATGCTTCCAGTACTTCTTCCTCATCATTCCATTGCTTATGAATATCCTCTAATGTCTTTTGCAGTTCTTCTGATACTTCATAAACCTGTTCCTTTTCATCCGGTGCTGCCATCCGCCATGCTTCTTCCATCTCCCGCATACATGCCGGATTGTTATTATAGTCATAAGCTTTCTTAAAGCATCGTGCCGCATCCCGGTACAGGAATAATCCGGTATGTGCAACTCCAATATTATTCCATATATTTCCTATGACAGAAGTAGCCAGCTTCCCCGCCTCCTCCTTCTGCAGCAGACGCATATATTCCCTGATAGCCATGACATACCGATGATTCATAAGGCTTCTGTCTGCCCTGATTTTCATACATTCAATTTCTGATTTATTTTCTACTTCTGCCAGTGCATATTCGATTTCATCTTTTTCTTTCTTTGTGCAAAAGCCGCAGGCATCCATCAGAAGTCGGACTTTCTTTGCCAGCGTTATTTTCTTTCGGACAGCCTCTTTTAACTGCCCGGCTAACTCCAGGTCTTTTAACTCCTCTGCAATCCAGCTGATTAAATCATCCGACACAAAAGAATCGTCAAGATATTCCGTGTGGTTTAAAATATACCAGTTCAATTCCTCCAGGGAATAGATATTTATCATATTCTGTTCTAAATAATATGGCACATCGGTTTCTTTCCGATTGCATAAAATCAATTCTCCCATGAGGTCTCCTCCTACAGTTCCATTTTATATTCCCACACTTTTTCAGAGCTTTTATAAATCTCTCCAAATCCAAGGTCCCGTATGGTAACCTTTACAGCGGAATCCGACAGTGCTTCTGTCATAACAGAAAGTCTGGTCATACGTTCCGGCCGTTTTGGAATATCCGTAAGCTCTAAGGATTCTATCTTTGCTTCCCTGCTATCCGGAAGCTGCAGCCAGAAATCAACGGTATTCGTACCTGCCAGTAAAATCTCGCACTGATTCTTTGCTTCATACCAGTTTTCTCCTGCACTTACCAGTGTATGGAAAATAAGTTCTTCCCGGTCTTTTACTTTAAGGCTGATATTTACCTTCATCTCATTCTCGCCAATATAGACAAACTGCCATGGCTGCATTCCGGTATGGATGCAGGATGCATAACAGGCTCCCTTAGCATAAAGATTTTTGCCCAAGAAAACATGCCTTCCGTTGCAGAGAAATTTTAAGGATTCTCTCATCCATTCTCCATCAAAACCATCCCCGGTCAGATATACCGAAGAATAGATTTTACGGGAAACGGCATCTGTTACTACATCTAAAAACGCAGTGTCTTTATTGCCAATCAAAGGACCATAATCTTTCAGATAAATATGAACCAGCTGTGGTGTGGAATTCAGATTACGCTCCATGTAATAAAAACGCATACTGTTCTTGGAATAATCAAAGAGAACTGCATCATGCAGCCACAGTTCTTCCTTCTGGCTCAAAGCATAATAATAAAAGCTTTCTGCATAATCGATGACATGATACTGCTCTTTCGTCCACTTCATCCGTCCGGCTAATTTTTCAATCAATTCCATCTTCTCACGGTTTAAAGTGTCCATGGTAATGGTAATTCTTGCCAGCTTCATGGATGTGCCGAATTTCTGCGGTACCGTAAGAATTTTACGGACAAAGAGACTTAACAGTTCTACCGTATCATATGTTTCCCCTTCCACGGTAACCGGTTCGCCTGCCAGTGCCCGGCTGAAGAGCCGGTCACAGCCGCTTCCTTCACCATTTTTCATGACAGTCTCTGCTTCTTTTCCGTAATACCACTGTCCGATTCCCCTCCTCTTGCAAAGACTCAGCGGAATCTGATACAATTCACTGCCTGCCACGGTACTGATGGTATCCGGCTCTGACATATCGGATGTACAATATGATACTAATGCGTATTTTTTTCCAAAATCCAGTCCTATTGAAAGGCTTTTTTCCTTCATACCATCACCCTGTTATTGTTTTCCCTGTTATTACATCAGTTGAAAACGTTCTTCATTCCTTTTCTTCATACTGTCATATTTCCGTAAAAGACGTTCTAATTTTTCATAATCCTTTAAGGTATATTCTAATTCCATTTCATTCAGCATATCGTAGGTGCTTCCGTTTTCCCTGCCACAGACATCCTTACAGGAAAGCCGTCCACTCTCAGTCACAACGGACTCCCGTGGTGCTTCCTCTGAAATATAATACGGAATTTCTTCTCCAAAGAATACGATAAATTCTTTTACGAAAATGCCCTCATACATCTCATTCATATCTTCATCCACATAGGATTCACCTTTCTGATAGTGAATCACTACACGCTTGCTCGGATTTGTCCGGTATTCCACAAACTTCCGGTCGTAAAAATGAAATCGATAGCGAATCTCTTCCGGCATCTGCTGATAAAATGCGAAATAAAGATTCTGAACCAGCTGCTCCTGTAGAAGCTGCTCTGTCATCTCCATTACACCTTTTTCTTCTATGGACAAATCCCTCTTCGCAACAGCATAAAGCAGCGCCAGCTTCATCACCTGGCTTAATTCTTCCCGTTCCTCATAATTTTTCTTTAAGCCTTTAATGACATTTTCCGGTACAATGCCCTGATGCACAAAATAGAAATGTGCAAAATAATTTACATATGCTTTCCGCAGAAGATGTGGTGCTCCGTGTGACACAAAGCTTTCATAAATGCTCTGCACCTGTTCTACAAATTCTGCCGTATATAACATCTGCATCAATAACCGTTCTTCCAAGTCTCTGGTATCTATATCAAAGGTCTGCGCTGCTGACCAGACCGCCGCCATTACACGGGTCGGACCGCAGTAGAACTGTGCTAAATACTGCAGCATCTCTTTACTGTATTTCTTCGCCTGAAAAGTCACTGCACAAAGTGCCAGCAGGAAGTCATCACTTTCATAATCCGCTTCTTCTATTTCATAAGTCAGAAGTGCCGTCAGTTTCTCCAGACGGATGCCTTCCCAGCCAAATTCCCGTATATCCGGATATGCAATCTCATATAACCGGTATTCCAACATCAGATTCAAAAGATAGGCTCTGTCATCCCGCTTCATAGAAGAAATCGGTGCATGACGCAGACACTCTTCCACCAGTTCCTGATTATCTTCCTGCTCATAGAAATGTACTGCCTTTGCATAAAGCTCTGCCCGGTAACTTTCCCGCAATGCTTCCTCTTTTAAAAAGATGCGTAAATACTCACTGTCCTCCGGCATAAATGCACGGTGGGTATCCCTGGATGTAAAATGATACAAAAGATACGAAATCTCATATGGTGCATATTCCATGCAGGTACGGTAAAAGGCACCAGGCCTCATCAGCTTTTCCAGCTGGTATGAAATCTCACTGCCATACCGGTATCCCTTCGTATCCTCAAATACAATGACATAGTCCTTGCTGTATAACTCAAAATAAGCACTGCCATTTACAATCGGCACACACTGCACTTTTCGCAGCTGGTCATGCAAAACATACATCCGCACAATATTCGGTGCAAAACAGTTCATTTTATGGGTAAAGAGAATCTTCGCCAGTGGTCCTGCCATCTCTTTTTGTATCATGCCTTTATTTAATAAATCAGAATAGATAATCGCCAGATTATCATCGATATGACCTTCTTCTATCTGGGCAATTGCGAATTCTTCCATCCGCTTCCGGTAACTGGAATATACCTCCGGCTCTTTCTCCTTTAACGCTACTACATTTGCAAGCAGAGCCGCCTTCTGTTTGTATGGAATGCTGCTGTTATACTGAAAATACATCTGTATCATCCGTGGAATTTTCTTAATGGCAAGTAAATCCATGGACATTAAATATGCTTCATTTAATCCTGCCAGCCGCAAATCTTCTTCCACGCCACGTTCAAACCAGATATGATAATGCAATCCAAAACGCTGTCCTCTTATCAGGTAAGCACAGATTGCTGACAACATCTGATTATTCTGAAATTTATCATATGCCACGCACATAGTCTTATAAAGCAGCGGATGAAATACCCGTTTTTCCGATACCAGCGTCGTAATCTGCATGGCAAGGTCACTGGTCAACACACCTTTTTTTGCCGCCCAGTAAAGAATGCGGATTTCAAAATCAGTAAGTCTCGTTAAAAGATACGGATTCTGCCAGTATAAATAGAATCCTTCGATATAGAAAAACGGACTGTTACAGCCGTCTAACATCTGGCTCTCAATTGCCCGGATTTTTCTGGTATCATTTTCGCAATATTCTTTCTTTAAGAAAAGCAGCATCCAGAACACCCGGATATCATCTGTTTTCTGATAAATTTCTTCAATCTCTGCAGTCAGCCGGTTCACATAGGATTCTTCCCGCTCCCACAACGTACGGAGATAGAGGAAATATGCATAAAGCGGTGTATCTTTTGCTTCCTCTTTCCGCCGGAACTCATCAAATAACCACTCTGCTTCCTGCTTCTGTCCGCTTACCAGTAATGCCTGTATTTTCATCAGAAGATACCAGTCATTTTCCGGCCGCATTGCAATCAGATGATTCAGTGCATCTAACATTCCTGATGCAAAAAGTCCTGCGCCAATCTTTTTCAAACGATAATTGAGATAGATTCCGGTGATATGTGCAAGTGTTCTCTGCTCTTCCAGATAATCGATATGCTCCTGTTCTCTGCGCTCCGGCGTCCTGATTATGGTAATCTCATAAGTAAGATGCTGATAAATATTTTCTAAAGTAATTCTTCCATAATTTTTTCCGGTATGAAGTTCTGCCGGGTCAATATAATAAATAAGGTCGCAGATACTTCCGGTAAAATCATCTGAAGTATAAACATTCTTTTCCAGTTTTAAGAAGCTGCTGTCTGTCTGTGCTTCAAAGCTTATATACCCCCAGCCATTCTTCTGCACAAAAAGCGTTTCCTTCTGCTCCTCTTTGATATCCTGATAGGTAATTTCCTGTTCTTTTAACGCAAGCTCAATGCGTGGCTTGGCATTGATTGTAACCAAGAACTCCTCCATACCGGAAATCAATGCTCCCGGTCCGCCAAAGCCGGCATACCATAATAGTTCTTTTCCTTTTTCTTCTTTTAATACATGTTGAAAGCCCTGGGAAGCAAACAGGCGGTAAGCTTCCATATAATCCGTCTGTGCCAGTTTGATAAAATCACTGAGATTTCGGATTCTTCCGGTAGACGCATTTCCATAAGGCCGGATTATAGACACAACAAAAGAAAGGCTGTATTCCAACTGATTACAAATAATACAGAATTCACCCTTTTGTATATCACCAACCCGGAAACCCTCACTATGGAACTGAAATCCGATTCGGACTTCTTCCCCTTCAAATTCCGGTGTCAGACATTCCATATATGGATTAGAGGAATAAATCAGCCCCTTTACCGGAACATGGTTGGATACTTCAATCACAAATTCTCCCGTATAATCCTGTCCCTCTAATACCTCAATTTCAATCTTCTCTTCCGAAAGAGATAAAACCGGCTGTTCCTGTTCAAATTTTCCTGCTGCAAGTCTCTGAATCCGTCTACGCAAAATGTCACCTGCTTTTCCTTCTCCGATATGAGATTTTGTTGCTTTTTCTCTCATTACAGTTATAATAGATTATAAACTATTTAAAACACACATGCAACTTTCTTTCCGTTGTATTTTAACAGGAGGTCTTTTTCATGATAACACCAAAAGAACATTTTCACGGAAGTGATTTAGAGAAAATAGAAGCCGTTTACGGTATCAAAAAAGAGGATATTACAAGCTTTTCCGCCAATGTCAATCCCTTAGGCGTATCTCCGCTGCTGCGAAGTACTTTGGCTTCCCATATTGATGCCATTACATCCTACCCGGACCGGGAATATACTTCTTTACGAGAATGCATCGCCGCTTATACCGGCACCGATGCCAGCCAGGTCATTGTAGGAAATGGTTCCACGGAATTAATCTCTCTTTTTATTCAGATTGAGCATCCGAAAAAAGCCATGATTCTCGGTCCGACTTATTCGGAATATGAGCGCGAAATTTCCTTAGGCGGTGGTACTACACTCTACTATCCACTCCGTGAAAAGGACGATTTCGTCCTTGATGTGGATGATTTTACCGCTCACTTAAATGAAAGCATCGACCTTTTAGTACTCTGCAATCCCAATAACCCTACCTCATCCTGTATCAACCGGACGGATATGCGCCGGATTTTAGATATCTGCAAGCAATATGATATCTTTGTCATGGTGGATGAGACTTATGTGGAATTTGCCGATAACATGGATGAAATTACCGCAGTTCCACTGACCCACTACTATAACAATATTATTATCCTGCGTGGAACATCCAAATTCTTTGCTGCTCCTGGGCTCCGCCTTGGCTATGCTATCAGCGGCAATCAGGATTTAATCAAATCCATCAATACCAGAAAAAATCCATGGACCATTAACTCTCTTGCCGTAATTGCCGGAGAATTGATGTTTACCGATGAGGAATACATCCGGCAGACAAAATCTCTTATTTCTTCAGAGCGTGCCCGGATTTATGAAATCTTTAAAAATCACCCGGATTTCAAACCATACAAGCCATCCGGCAACTTCATGCTTCTTAAAATCTTAAGAGAGGACATTACTTCTGCGGATTTATTTGATAAAGCAATCCGGAAGAATATGATGATTCGCGACTGCTCTACTTTTCCTTTCTTAGATAACAAATACATCCGCTTCTGCTTTATGATGCCGGAGATGAATGATAAGTTGATTGACTGTCTTCTTTCGAAGTAATTTCTTATTTTTCTCCGCTAATCTGTGCCAGCCGGAACTGCCACTAACAGTTTCTATGGAATTCATGACGACGTAAAAAGGCGAAACCAGTCTATTTTTGATTGGTTCCGCCTTTTACTTTACAGGAAATTGCTTTCCTGTAAAGCGAAAAACGCTCTGCGAAGATACGCAACAAGTAGTTTTCTCATTTACTCCAGATTTAATTTCTTATGGGTAATCACTGCTGTTATGATATAGCATACAATTGATACCCCGATGGAAAATATCATGCTCTTTGAAAATATATTTCCATACATATTTGCAATGGTCAGGGTAAAGAAGCTGTCATCTCCCATTGCAGCCTGTTTCTCAACAAATCCATTTGCTGAATTAATGGATATCACAAAAGATATAATCTGAAGAATCGCATATAATACACCATACATTACAATAGACATTGCAACTTTGTGGCGGAACAACTGACCGATTGCCATGCTGGCATATACCATAAGCATAGCTGAAAATGCAGAAATCACACTATATAATATTGCCCAGCCAAAAAGTGCCGGAATCGAAATTCCTATCATATCTCCCAGCTGCTGCAGCAATTCTCCCAGCTTGATTCTTTCCCCTTCATTACCCAGATTCAATCCAGCTGTCACGATCAATGAAAATGCCGAAACATAAACAAGTATTGTCGTAATTGCATCCCAGAATACCGCCACCAAAAGCTTTCCGTTAATCAAGGAAAAAGTGGTTACCGGAAGGGTATGTGACAAATAACCTTCTGCACCATACATGCTGTGGTAAAACCGAACCAGCAGAAAAATAAATGCCGTAACACTCAATGCAATCAGCCCGATGATATACAAAAGAAGCATTGCCAGACCGACTAAGGCTCCCATATCTGTTTCGAAAACCTGCATATTCATCATCAGCATGCCAATTAACGTAACGCCGACTAAAACCATTGCCAGTGGAAATAATACTTTCCAGGTTGCTTTCATTTCATGTTTCATTACTTTTCCTAACATCTAAACACCTCCCGGAACAAAGCATCCACCGATTTGCCCTGATTAATTCTAATATCATCTACTGATGAAGTCAGGCTGATTGTTCCATTCTGGATAAAAACTACCTCATCTAATACATTCTCAACATCTGCAATCAGATGGGTTGAAATCAGAATCGTTGCATTCTCATCATAGTTGGTAAGAATCGTCCGCAATATATAATCTCTTGCCGCCGGGTCTACTCCTGCAATCGGCTCATCCAGAACATATAAGTCCGCACGACGGCTCATTACTAAAATAAGCTGCACCTTTTCTTTGGTTCCCTTGGACATGGATTTTAATTTATCATTGGGATTAATGGATAATTTTGCCAGCATATCATAAGCTCTTACCACATCAAAATCCTGATAAAAATCTTCAAAATAATCTAAAATATCACGTACCCGCATCCCCATGTTAAGATACGTATGATCTGGCAGATAAGAAATCACCTTCTTTGTCTCTACGCCAATCTTCATTCCTTCCACCAAAATCTCGCCCTCATCCGGAGTAAGGATTCCGTTAATCAGCTTAATCAGTGTTGTCTTTCCACTTCCGTTCGGTCCTAAGAGGCCAACAATATGTCCGCTCTCTAAGGTCAGGTTCAGATGGTCAAGCGCAGTTTTCTTTCCATATCGCTTGCATACATCTTTTACTTCCAATAATGTACTCATGCCTGCTCTCCCTCCAAAATCTCCTGAATCAAAGATAAGGTTTCTGATTTCTTATAGCCAAGCTTGCTCATATTTTCCAAAAATTCCTTAATCTGTTCCTGTGCCAGATTATTCTTCAACTCCTCAATCATTTTTGCATCCTCCGTTATAAATCTCCCGCTTGTACGCTGGGAATACACAAGTCCTGTCCGCTCTAACTCTGTCAGTGCTTTCTGCATCGTATTCGGATTTACTGCAGCTACCGCCGCCAGATCCCTGACAGAAGGTAACTTATCTCCCGGACTGTATTTACCGGATATTATTTCCATCTGAATCCGCTCCACAATCTGAATAAAAATAGGACGATCCGAATCCAATTCCCATGCCATGCAATCACCCCTTTCCGTATTTTTGTACTATATAAGTAATACAATATATTCTTACGACGGATTTGTCAAGAGGATTTTCATTACCAATCCTTAATTTATTCCTCATGTCAGAAATAGTGGCCACCAGGTGGACACCAGTAACCAATAAGGTGGTCACTTAGCCACCTGCTTAAAACAAAGAATGTGCCTTGGCACATTCTCGCGCCTGCGGCGGTCGCTTGCGACATCTACCTTATACGCCGCAGTGCGCATCCTCGCGGAGCGTTTTTTACTTTACAGGAAAGCAATTTCCTGTAAAGTAAAAAAGGGACGCAGAAAAATCCTGCGTCCCTTAAGCTATATTATTATGCTTTATTTATTGCGTAAGAATTCATCAATTCCCTTTGCTGCAGTTTTTCCTGCACCCATGGCAAGGATAACGGTTGCTGCTCCGGTTACTGCATCTCCACCGGCGTATACGCCATCTTTGGAGGTTGCTCCGGTCTCTTCTTCTGCAATGATACATTTTCTGCGATTGATGTCCAGACCCTTGGTAGTGGATGAAATCAATGGGTTTGGAGAGGTACCAAGAGACATGATTACGGTATCTGCTTCGATTTCGTATTCAGAACCTGGAATCTCCACCGGACTTCTTCTTCCGGATGCGTCCGGCTCACCTAATTCCATCTTGATGACACGGCAGCCTTTTACCCATCCGTCTTCGTCTACTAAGATTTCAGTAGGGTTCTGCAGAAGGTCAAAGATAATGCCTTCTTCTTTTGCATGATGTACTTCTTCTTTTCTTGCAGGAAGTTCTTCCTCGCCACGACGGTATACGATATGTACCTCTGCGCCGAGACGTTTTGCGGTACGGGCTGCATCCATTGCAACGTTACCACCACCAACTACAACAACTTTTTTTCCGGCTTTAATTGGTGTGTCATAGTCATCACGGAATGCTTTCATCAGGTTATTTCTGGTTAAGAATTCGTTTGCGGAAAATACTCCCATTGCCTGCTCGCCAGGGATTCCCATAAATCTTGGAAGTCCTGCACCGGAGCCGATAAATACAGCTTCGAATCCTTCTTCTTCCATTAATTCATCAATGGTAACTGCTTTACCAATGACAACGTTAGTCTCAATCTTAACGCCTAAAGCTTTTACATTTTCTACTTCTGCTGCAACTACTTTTGACTTTGGAAGACGGAATTCCGGAATACCATAGATTAATACTCCACCGGCTTCATGTAATGCTTCAAAAATAGTAACATCATAGCCAAGCTTTGCCAAATCGCCGGCACAGGTAAGACCTGCAGGGCCGGAACCGATAACTGCTACTTTATGTCCATTTAATTTTTCTGCTTTCTTAGGCTTGATTCCATGCTCTCTTGCCCAGTCAGCTACGAAACGCTCTAACTTACCGATTGCAACCGGCTCACCTTTGATACCACGGATACATTTTCCTTCACACTGGCTCTCCTGTGGACATACACGGCCACATACAGCAGGAAGTGCAGATGATTCACTGATAATATGATAAGCTTCTTCGAAGTTGCCTTCTTTTACCTGTGCAATAAATGCCGGAATATTAATGGAAACCGGACATCCTTTCATACACTGTGCATTTTTACAGTTTAAGCAGCGTTTTGCTTCTGCTACTGCTTCTTCTTCATTATAGCCAAGACAAACTTCTTCAAAGTTTGCTGCACGTACCTCTGGCTCCTGTTCACGTACAGGTACTCTTGTTAATCCTTCCATTATTTGTCACCTCCGCACTGACCGCATCCACCATGATGGGTATTGCCTTCCTGCAATTTTAACATTGCACGGCCTTCTTCTGTCTTATACTGAAGCTGTCTCTTCATTGCCTGGTCGAAATCTACCTGATGTCCGTCAAATTCCGGTCCATCCACGCATGCGAATTTTACTTCGCCGCCAACCATAAGACGACATGCTCCACACATTCCGGTTCCGTCTACCATAATCGGATTCATGGATACAACAGTTGGAATGCCAAGCTCCTTGGTCAGTTTACAAACGAATTTCATCATAATCATTGGTCCGATGGCAACACAATGGTCGTAACGGACACCTTTATCCCATAATTCCTGTAACTGGTTGGTTCCCATTCCATGGAAGCCATAAGTACCATCATCGGTTGTTACATAAAGATTGGTTGCAACTTTACGCATTTCTTCTACCAGAATCAAAAGGTCTTTTGTCTTAGAACCCATAATAACGTCACAGTCCACACCATGCTCATGCAGCCATTTTACCTGCGGATATACAGGTGCAGTTCCAACACCACCTGCAATAAATACGATCTTCTTTTTCTTTAAATCTTCTATATCTTCCTCAATAAGGTCGGATGGGCAGCCCAGTGGTCCAACGAAATCCTGGAATGCATCTCCTTCCTCTAAATATGCCATACGCTCTGTGGAAGCTCCAACTGTCTGGAATACAATTGTTACAGTTCCTGCTTTTTCATCATAATCACAGATAGTAAGCGGAATACGCTCACCTTCTTCATCGATTTTCACGATTACAAATTGTCCTGGCTTTGCAGACTTTGCAACACGCTCTGCTTTGACATCCATAAGATAAATCTTATCTGCCAGCTTTTCCTTTTTTATAATAGGATACATACTATACCTCCATACTTTGTTTACATCAACTCGTGGAATTCCAGACCACTAGATTTAATCATATAGGAAAAGTGTCAGAAAATCAACATTTTCCGACACTTGTTTCTTAAAAAAAATTTACCAATTTCAATTTTTACTGTGCAGACATTAAAATTCGGTCATTGTCGAGACGCTTTCCTGCCTGGATGCGGAATTGTTCCAAAAGGCTGTCTACCGTCATTTTCTTCTTCTCTTCATCCTTTAAATCAAGGACAATATTTCCGGAATCCATCATCAGAATCCGGTTGCCAAGCTCTAATGCCTGATGCATATTGTGGGTTACCATAAGACAGGTAATATGATGCTCTGCAATAATTTTTTTCGTCAGTTCCAATACTTTCTCTGCTGTTGCAGGGTCAAGTGCTGCCGTATGCTCATCTAAAAGAAGAATCTTCGGTGTTACCATCGTTGCCATCAGAAGGGTAAGTGCCTGCCTCTGACCGCCGGATAATAATCCCACCGGCTGCTTCATTCTGTCTTCCAGGCCCATATCAAGCTGGGATAACAGTTCTCTGAATTTTTCCTTATCGGATTTACGGATTCTGCTGAAAAATGCATTTTCTTTTCCGGATGCACGAAGATATGCCAGTGCCATATTTTCTTCAATGGTCATATGTGGAGCTGTTCCCTTTAACGGGTCCTGAAACAGATGACCAATGACTTTACTGCGCAAAAATTCTTTCTTATATGTAATATCCTCTCCATCGAGAATAATCTGTCCTTCGTCTACATAGAACGCACCTGTGATTGCATTAAATGTAGTTGATTTTCCTGCTCCGTTGCTTCCTACGATTGTAGCAAAATCTCCATCTTCAAGAACCAGATTCAAATCACACAATGCTTTCTTTTCATTTACGGTTCCCGGATTAAACGTCTTAGATACATGCTTCATTTCTAACATTATCGGTCACCTCCCATTTCCTTTGCATTTGCTTCTTCCAGACGCATATTGTCTTTTAATTTCTTCTGTGCTGTGCTCTTCTGTCTGACAAACGCTGCCTTCTTTTTCAGGAACGGGAATGCAATTGCAATTGCTACGATAATTGCAGAAACCAGTTTCAGTGCCTCTGCCGGAACATTCAGTCTTAATGCAACGGCTACTAAGAAACGGTACAGGCAGCTTCCTAATACAACGCCTAATACTCTGCGAAACATGGAGCCTTTTCCGATAATGGATTCTCCGATAATCAGGCTGGCAAGTGCGATGGTTACCATACCGGTTCCAAGGTTGATATCGCAGGATTTCTGGTACTGTGCTAATACACCGCCGGATAATGCAGTCATTGCATTGGCTACACAAAGACCTACGGTAATCGTAAAGGATGGATTAATGCTGGAGGCTTTTACCATGTCAGCATTATCACCGGTTGCCCGGATGGAAAGACCTAATCTGGTATTTAAAAATGCGGATAAAATCACGCCGATTACCAGTACGATTAATGCTGCCACAATCAGTTTATACCAGCCACCACCAATGGCATTTTTTGCCATGGTAAATATGGTATTGCAATTAAACAGGTTCACCTGGGAAGCAAATCCCATGACTGCAATATTAATGGTATAGAGCCCCGTATTTACAATGATTCCTGCCAGAATTGATTCAATTCCAAGCTTTGTCTGCAGAAATGCTGTGATAAATCCGGAACATACACCGGCTAACATTGCTGCTGCCAGTGCCAGAATCGGATGACCCTGTATCGTTACCATGGCACATACGGCACAGCCTAAGGTAAAGCAGCCATCGGTTGACAAATCTGCAATATTTAATATGGAAAATGAAACAAACAATGCCAGTGCAACCAGGGCGTATATACACCCTAGCTCTAATGCACTTTGTAAAATGGATATTGTAAATATGGAGCCCATTCTTTAATCCCCCTGACTATCTTATCATACTATCGTTTTATCTTTTTATTCAAACTCTTCTGCGGTCTGAATCTCTACTACTTTTTCACACATACCGTCAAATACGCTGTAATCAATTCCAAGCTGGCTTGCCACATCTGTATTTACAGTTGCGATTCCGTTGCTCATGGTCTGTACTGCTGTTGTTGCAGGATCTTTCCCATTTACTAAAATATCTACTACAATGTCTGCTGTTGCAGTACCAAGGTCAACATAGTTTACACCGAATCCACAGAAAGCTCCGTTTAATGCGAAAGAGTCAGCTCCTGCATAATGTGGAATGCCTGCTTCTGCAAATTTCTCATAAATTGCAAGTTCTGCTGTCATTACGGTGTTATCGGTCGGTGTAAATACGGCATCTACACCGGCTGCAACTAATGCATCTGCTGCAAGAGAGATTTCATCATTGGTTGTTCCTGTTTTTTCTACATATTCAACGCCTTTTTTATCAAGATAATCTTTTGCGTCCTGAATTGGAACAGTGGAAGAATCCTGACTCTTATTATATAAAAGACCTACTTTTTTAATGTCTTTATTTGCTGCAAACATTAAGTCCATTACAGCTTCTGTATTTAATGCATCCGATGTTCCGGTGATATTGGAACCAGGTTTATCCATACTTTCAACAAGTCCTGCAGTAACCGGATCACTGACTGCAGAGAATACAACCGGAATCTGATTTTCTTCTGTTGCTGCCTGCATAATCATTGCGGTTGGTGTTGCGATTGGAATAATCACATCTACATCTTCTGCAACCAGGTCTGTTGCAATCTGGTTTAAGGTAGAAGAATCTGCCTGACCATTGTAAGTATAATCTTTATAATCAAAAGTAACACCGAGCTCTTTTGCTTTTGCATCCAGCTCTGCTTCTACTGCTTTCTCAATCTGATTTAAAGAAGCATCATCTACATACTGTACGATACCTACTTTATAAACTTTACCATCTGCTGCAGCCTTCTCTGTTGTTGCTGCATCATTGGATGCACTGTTGCTTCCGCATCCTGCCATTGCTGCTACTGCCATAGCCATTGTTAATACTGCTGCCATCATTTTCTTCTTCATAATTACTACCTCTTCTTTCTTATATGATTTATTGTTGTTCATAAGAGAAAGCGCTTTTACTGTTTTCCAACAGTAAAAAACCGCCTCAAGCTTATGCTTGAGACGGTAATAAAATCTTATTATCGCGGTACCACTCATATTGACGAATTGTCCACTCATTCATGTACGAATCATACATGCCGGATTGGTAACGGGTTCGGTTCCCGGTGACGCCTACTGTTAATTCAGGCCACCCTCGAAAGTCCATTCAGCAAAATCTTCCATACTGCAATTCCACCACCTGCAGCTCTCTTTGATTTCCAATCAAGCTTACTACTCTTTCTCAACGGTTTCTCTTATTGAAGTTAGAATAATACTTTTCTTTCACATTGTCAACACTTTTTTATGAGAAATATACCAGTTCATCTTCCGGCTTCTCTGCCGGCTCGATGGATACCGGATAAAGGACAGGTCCTTTTCCTCTGTATTCCTTGGCAAATTCCACATGAACTTCTGCGGTAATATTTATCCATGATTTGTGACCGATTTCTTCCGACTTCGGATATTTGCATTTAAATCCTAAGAACTGTACATCCTCTACACAACAGGTCATGGCAAAACGTCCCGGCACGAACATGCCCTTCCTGCTCATCTTTTCCGGATTATATACCAACGCAAGGAATTTGATTTTCTTGCCATCGTATTTCTTCGGATTATCCTGTGCATCCATATACCAGATTGCATAATCTGCATCGGTAATATCAATGACATCTGCATTGATGTCAAATGGCAGTTCTTCATCGGCACTCTCATCAATCGTTCCATCGGCACGCTCGTATACAATCTGTGCCGGACGGTTCTGTGCTTTTACTGCACGACGGAACTTGCCCTTTGGTGTATTGTCATCACAACGGTTAAAGATTACTACGTCTGCCTTAAATAACTGCTCCATAATCATGGCACGCATATTGGCAAGATACATTTCAAATGTAGTGGCATCTACGGTTGCCAAAGACTGTACGATTACCCAGCCATCCGGCATCTTTGTCTCAAGCAACGTAGCAATATCCCAGGTACCGTTATACTCAATAAAAATCTGCTCCGGTTTGTATGTCTCCTGAATTTTCTGCAAGGTCTCTGTTGTAAAATCTTCCTGCTCCTCAATCATCGCAACCTTCGCATTAATGGTATTTAATTTTGCTTCATCATATTCTTCATCGCCGTCTTCACAGACAATAATTACCGTACGGTTGTCCCCGCCGAAATCATTTTCAAAAAGTGTTTCTTTGATTAATGTGGTCTTACCGCTATCCATAAATCCGGTAAATAAATATACTGGAATCTCCTGCATGGTTTCCCCTTTCCTATCTGACGGGCATTATGCAATGCCGAATAATTCTTCAATCTTGTGTTCGTCAATCTTAGAACCGATGACACAGAGTCTTCCGGTGTAATCCGGCTCTCCGTCTCTTAATTCATACTCGCCTGGAACCATATCAAAGTAAATCCAGGAACCATTGACATCCTCTACCATTCCTTTTGCACGGAGAATCATACCATACTCTTCGCTCTCGGATAAGGTCTTTAATACCTCTTCAATCTTCTCACGGGTAAATTTATGCGGAGTCTCTTTGCCCCAGCTTGTAAATACCTCATCTGCATGATGGTGATGATGATGTTCGTGGTCATGGTCATGGCATCCGCAGGTGCAGTTCTCGCCATGCTCATGATGATGTTCATGCTCCTCATGGTCGTGATTGTGATGGTGTTCATGCTCCTCGTGGTCATGGTCATGATGGTGCTCATGCTCTTCGTGGTCGTGGTCATGGTCTTCGTGGTCATGGTCATGATGGTGCTCATGTTCTTCCTCTTCTGCTTTATGATGTGCCTCTGCAAGAAGTTTCATCTCAAGAGAATCCTGTCCTTCCATAACTTTGAGAATCTGCTCACCTTTGATGGCATCCCAAGGAGTTGTAATGATTGCAGCCTTGCCATTTAATTCCTGCATCTGTTTTACGCAAAGTTCTAACTGCTCCGGTGTTGTGCTCTGGGTTCTGCTTAATACGATTGTTGTTGCAAATTCAATCTGGTTATTGAAGAATTCGCCAAAGGCTTTCATCTGTTTGGATGCTTTCTTTGCATTTACAACTGTAACCAGTGCATTTAATTTCACATCCTGCTCTTTTTCCACATCAATAACAGATTTCATTACGTCAGAAAGTTTACCAACTCCTGACGGCTCGATTAAAATACGGTCCGGATGGAATTTAGTAATTACTTCATTTAAGTTCTTTCCAAAGTCTCCTACCAGGGAACAGCAGATACATCCTGAGTTCATCTCGGTAATCTCAATGCCGGAATCCTTTAAGAATCCGCCGTCGATACCGACTTCACCAAATTCATTTTCAATCAGTACCAGCTTCTCACCAACAAAAGCCTCTTCTATCATTTTCTTGATAAATGTGGTCTTTCCAGCTCCTAAGAAGCCTGAAATAATATCAATTTTTGTCATTTTAACATCCTTCTTTCTAATAATTAAAGTGTATTTCACACTGAATTGATTTGTCTACCTATTGCAATATAGCAGAAAAAGTAAAATTTCTCAAGCAAACCGCGTGAACTTCATACAAATTTTATAAATAGCTTTTCTCAATATCAATGGGTATGATATAGCCCTGCATAAATTCCATTCCGTGCAAGCAGCTCCTCATGGGTGCCCTCTTCTTCGATTCCCTGCTCAGTCAGCACCAGAATACGCCCTGCATTTTCTATCGTAGAAAGCCTGTGGGCAATTACAAATGTTGTCCGGTTCTTCGCCAGCTTCTCTAGTGATTCCTGTACCACTTTTTCACTTTCATTATCCAGTGCCGATGTTGCTTCATCAAAAATAAGAATCGGCGGATTTTTTAAAAATACCCGGGCAATGGAGAGCCGCTGTTTCTGACCGCCGGAAAGTTTTACACCCCGCTGTCCGATATCTGTATCATAACCATCCGGCAGTGATAAAATAAATTCATGGGCATTGGCATTCTTTGCTGCCTCAATGACTTCTTGTCTTGTTGCATCCGGTTTGCCATAAGCAATATTTTCAAAAATGGTTCCGGCAAACAAATAAACATCCTGCTGGACAATGCCAATGTGGTCTCTTAAACTTTTTAATTTATAGTGGCGGATATCACAGCCATCAATTAAAATTCTGCCTTCTGACACATCATAAAATCTTGGTATCAGGCTGCAAAGGGTTGTCTTTCCGGCACCTGAAGTTCCCACCAGTGCCACATAGCTTCCAGCCGGAACTTTCAGATTTATATGCCTTAAAACGCGGCTTAAATGTTCTTCATACCGGAAGGAAACATCCTGAAATTCTACCTCTCCCCGCACATTTTCCATGACAATGGCATTTTCCTCATCCGAAATATCCGGTTCAATGGAAAGAATCTCCATAAACCGTTCAAAACCGGAATATCCATTCTGGAACTGCTCGGTAAAATCAATCAGTGTCTTAACCGGCTCGGTAAATACATTGATGTATAAAAGAAACGTAATCAAATCCGTAATACTCACACTGCCGCCCGGAATCCACAGTGCTCCGGCAATCACCACTACTACGGTAATCAACGTGGTAAATGCAGTCAGTCCCGCCTGATAGCCGCCCATAAAGAGATAACTGTTCTTCTTGGCATCTAAGAAACCTTTGTTTCCGCGGCTGAATTTTTCCTGCTCGACTTCTTCATTAGCAAAGGATTTTACTACGCGGATACCGGAAAGGTTGTCCTCAATCTGGCTGTTGATATCCGCTATCTTAATACGGTTCTGCCGGAACGCCTTTTTCATACGCTTATTAAAGAAATATGCATACGCTATCATAAACGGTACCAGTGCAAATGCCGCCACTGTAAGCTTCGGACTGATTCCCATCATAATAACAAATGCACCAATTATCTTAATCAGGGAAATCACGATATTTTCCGGTCCATGGTGCAGCAGTTCACTGATATCAAAAAGGTCTGTGGTAATCCGTGCCATCAGTTGTCCGACCTTCTGATTATCATAAAATGCAAAGGACAGTTTCTGATAATGTGCAAATATTTCTGCCCGCATATCATATTCTATTTTTGCACCCATTACATGACCATTATTAGAAATATAATAATTGCTGTAACACTGGACTGCTACCAGCACTACCATAAACAGTGCAAGTTCTCCAATTGTTTTTACTGCATCCTGCTGTGGCAGATATACCACGGTTGATGTAATATAACGCACAATCAGCGGAATCACCAGTGCCGCCACTGCTGCTAACAATGCAAAAAACATATCGGTAAAAAATACGCCAAGATATGGTTTATAATAAGAAATCATTTTCTTTAAATTCTGCTTCATCTGTCTATCCCTCTTGCCTTTACCAGCTTATTTTTCATCACAACTGTCCATCTTATACTGTTTCTTTTGCAAATGCAAGTTTCTTTATGCTACAATGACTTTTATAAACGTGGCGGATTGAAAAAGCTGCCTGCATAAAATAATTTCGGTTATCCGGAGGATATTTGTTTATGGGATGGAAAATGCCAGTTGTTCTTAGCTGCATGTTTTGCTTGATGATAAACTGTCTTTCCGCTTGCTTTGACCGGATATCTGCACTGTCCGCCGGGTGCGGATGCGGTATAAGACCTGTAAGGGGCACTAGGAATTTCGGCAGGCAAAATATTTTGTCCGGCAACCGGTGCAAATTCACATCCATGTTCATATGCACCTCGCTGGCACGTCCATGTACCAGCGTTGCCTGTTGCCGGACGAAATTCCAAGTGCCCCTAACAGCCCTTCTTAGGCATCCGCACTTCGACGGACGGTACAGATAGACTGTCAAACATTGGAAAGACGGTTTTTACAGGCAAAAGCAAAATATGCAGCTTAGAACTACGGTATTTTATATCCAAAACAAATATCCTTTGGATAACAGAATTATTTTAGCAAGTGCTCCCGTTGTCAATCCGTGCCTTCTATAAATTAATTGTAAGGAGAAGAAAACATGACACATGTACTTCTTGTAGATGATGATACAAGTATCGTTTCCAATTTACGCACTTTCCTGAATCAGGAGGGTTTTCAGGTTACTTCTGCAAATAACCAAAAGGAAACCATCGATTTATTAGATTCCGGGCAGTATCACTTTGACTTAGCGCTGCTTGATGTCTCCCTTCCGGATGGAAGCGGATTTTCTTTGTGCAGTGCCATCAAGGCAAATTCTGATATTCCTGTCATTTTTCTGACAGCATCGGATGATGAATACAGTGTGGTTGCCGGACTTGACCTTGGTGCCGACGATTATATTTCCAAGCCCTTCCGGCCGAGAGAACTGATTTCCAGAATGAACAGTGTTCTCCGCCGCTATCACCGTGGCAGCCAGCCGTTGGAATATCATGAACTAAAAGCTGATACTGTACGTGGACTGGTCTATAAGAATAATGTGGAACTGACGCTTTCTGCTTTGGAATACCGGCTGCTTTTACTCTTTCTTTCCAACCAGGGCATCGTCCTTACACGAAGCCGGCTCTTAGATGAACTCTGGGATATGGCAGGGGAATTTGTAAATGATAATACCCTTACCGTCTACATCAAAAGGCTCCGGGAAAAAATCGAAGCCGACCCGGCACACCCGGAATATATCAAAACCATCCGCGGACTGGGCTATAAGCTTGGTGACTAATTGAACTGCAGAAAACGCCAGTTATAAATTTGAGTACCATAATAACCGAAGAAAATGTATTTTCCCAAAGGAGTCTTTATGAAATTTTTACGCAATCCCGAAATCAAAAAATGCCTGTTTCTGCAACTGCTTGTATGCTTTATCTTTGCAGGCATCGGATTTTATTTTGATACCATCTGTGGTGTAATCATCCTTTTTGCATCACTTATTTTCATTCTTATTTTTATGATTTTCACCAAAAAGCGATACCGGAAAGTGGAATCCTTAAGTCAGCAGTTAGATGCGATGCTGCACAGTAACAGCAGTGGTGATTTCAGCGACTATATGGAAGGAGAACTTGCAATTTTACAAAATGAGCTTGCCAAGCTGACCAGACGCCTTGCGGAACAGAATCAGGCTCTTGAAAACGATAAAAAATATCTTGCGGATGCCATGGCTGATATTTCCCATCAGCTCCGCTCTCCCCTTACTTCCATCCGCCTTTTGCTGACTCTCTTAAAAGAGCCGGCTCTTTCCGATGAGAAGCGAAGGGAATCCCTGCGGGAATTATCCATGCTAATTGACCGGATGGACTGGCTCATTGAAACTTTGCTGAAATTATCTTCCATGGACGCAGGAACCATTACTTTTCACCAGACCAAAACCTCTGTCAAAGAACTGCTCTCCGCTGCGGCTGCACCTTTGCTCATTCCACTAGAGCTTCGCGACATCCAGTATCATGAAACCATAGAGCCGAAGGATTTTTCTTTTTCTACGGATTTACGATGGACGGCGGAAGCCCTTGGAAATATCTTAAAGAACTGCATGGAGCACACGCCTTCCGGTGGCAGGATTGATGTTACGGTTACCGACAATCCAATCTATGTTTCTATCGTGATTGAAGATAATGGAAGTGGTTTTCTGCCAGAAGATATTCCGCATCTTTTTGAACGCTTTTACAAAGGAAAAAATGCCACCGGCCAGAGCATTGGCATCGGTCTTTCCCTCTCCCGTATGATTGTTTCCAAAGAAAACGGAACCTTAAAAGCAGAAAACCGTAAAGAAGGCGGTGCACGTTTTATCCTGAAATTCTATAAAAAGTGACAGAACTGTCACTGAAAAGTCATGCTCCTGTCATCCGGGATGCTTATACTTCTCATTAGAATCGCATCAAATGGAAAGGAGTTACTTATGGAAATCTTACGAGCTGAAAATCTTACCAAAATCTATGGAACAGGAGAAAATCAGGTGGTTGCCCTAGACCACGTTTCTTTTTCTGTCAACAAAGGCGAATTTCTCGCTATCATCGGGCCATCCGGTTCCGGCAAATCCACACTGCTTCACATTTTAGGCGGTGTCGATACACCAACCTCCGGCAAAGTCTATATGGAGGGCACTGATGTCTACGCGCAAAAGGAGGAACAGCTTGCCATCTTCCGCAGACGGCAGGTCGGGCTGATTTATCAGTTCTATAATCTGATTCCGGTACTGAATGTCATTGAAAATATGACACTTCCTGTCCGCATGGATGGACGCCCGGTCAACAAAGAGCATTTAAATGAGCTGCTGGAAATTCTCTCTTTAAAAGGGCGGGAAAATCATCTTCCAAACCAGCTTTCCGGTGGTCAGCAGCAGCGTGTCTCCATCGGCCGTGCTTTAATGAACGCTCCTGCTGTGGTTTTAGCCGATGAGCCTACCGGAAACTTAGATTCCAAAAACAGCCAGGAAATTGTGGAACTCTTAAAATATTCCAACCAGAAATTTAACCAGACCTTAATTGTCATTACCCATGATGAAAACATTGCCCTTCAGGCAGACCGCATCATTGCCATTGAAGACGGCAAAATTACACGGGATGAGGTGATTCGTGCATGAATATCTTCCACAAAATCACACTCACCAACTTAAAGAAGAATAAAACCCGTACCATCGTCACGATTATCGGAATTATTCTTTCTACTGCCATGTTTACCGCAGTTACCAGCAGCATCAGCTCTCTTCATGCATTTATGAAGGAATATACCATTGATACCGAAGGAAGCTGGCAGGGTGCCGCTTTTCGTGTCACCCAATCAGAGTCAAAAGATTTTCTCTCCCATGATGAAATCGACTCTTCTGTTTCTTTAAAATATATTGGATATGCCAATCTTACCGATTCTGCTAACCAATACAAACCATACCTTTATATCTGTGGTGTAACGGATGATGTTACTACTCTTCTTCCGGTACACATCACGAAAGGACGGATGCCGGAAAACGATTCTGAGCTTCTGCTTCCTGAGCACCTTACCTATGACGGTGGCATTGCTTATAGCTTAAACGATGAAATTACCCTGGATGTTGGGGAACGTGTGGATGAAGATGGTTCTATTTTAGATAATAACACTTCACTGCTTGGTAATAAGTCAGAAAAAACAAAAGACGGAAAAGTAATTCCGTTAGAATCCATTACAAATACGGAGTCAAAAACTTATCAGGTGGTAGGTTTTTACAGCAGACCTTCCTTTGAAAGCTTTCAGGCTCCGGGTTATACAGCACTGACTCTCTCTTCTGCCCGGACATCCTATCAGGATATTTACTTCTGTCTTCATAACAGCAAGGATGTATCCAGTTTTTTAGAGCAGAATGCACCATATTCTTATACCATGAACTATGATTTACTGCGGCTTGACGGAGCATCCATGGAGGATTCCTTAAACCGCACCGTCACCAGTCTTGCGGTTATTTTGATTGCAATTATCGTACTTGGGTCTATCTCACTGATTTACAATGCATTTTCCATTTCTATCAGCGAACGAACCAGACAATTTGGTCTGCTTTCATCCCTTGGTGCAACCAGACACCAGATGATTCACAGCATCCTGTTTGAAGCGGCTTTCCTGTGTCTTATCGGTATTCCGCTTGGAATCTTCTTCGGTTTAGTTGGCATTGGCATTACCTTCTATTTCACTGGTGATACTCTTGCCATACTGTACCGAAGTGACACCACACTGCACCTGACCCTGCAGCCATCCGTTGCCGGAATTGTGATTGCCGTCACCCTCGCTTTTATTACGGTATTGATTTCTGCTTACCTGCCGGCACGGAAATCCATGAAGTTATCTGCCTTAGAAGCCATCCGGCAGACCAGTGATATTAACATCCGTTCCAAAAAAGTGCATACATTTCCACTTACAGAAAAATTATTTGGCTTTGAAGGAATGCTTGCTGCCAAAAACTATAAACGAAGCCGCAGCAAATACCGTGCTACTGTTATCTCTCTTTTCTTAAGTATTGTACTGTTTATTTCTGCCAGCAGCTTTTGTGCTTATCTGACACGTTCCGCCGGCAGCATTTATAACGGAAACGGCTATGAACTTTCCTGCACGATATATTCCGAAAATAACTATGACCCGGATACGCTTTTAACAAAAATCCGTGCTTTAGATGGTGTAGATAATGCTTCTTACAGTGCCAGCTTCGCTGCCTGCTTTACAGTAGCCAAAGAAGACTGTTCGAAAGAATTTGAAAGTTTCTATTCTGATTATGAACAGGCTTATTACAGCAATACACTCCCGGCAGATGACTCCTACGAGCTTACCACTTTGATTTATTTTGTGGAGGATTATTTATTTGAAGATTATTTAAAAGAAATCGGTGAAAATCCTTCCGATTATCAGAATTCTGATCATCCAACAGGTGTATTGGTAGACCGGCTTCATGTATTCAATGACAAATACTATGACATTAATATTTTCGCCAATCCTTCTTCGCAGGATATTGTATTATCCTCTTTAGACGAAGATGTGAAAAATACCTGCACCGTCACCGCTGGTGCTTTCAGTGATACAATTCCTTTCGGTGTCAGTGCTCCTTCCGATTATGCGAAATTTATTTTTCCATATTCCTGTAAGGATATTCTCTGGCAGGCACTCAGCCAGAACCCGGATAGCACACTTGGAAATTCATACTATATAAAAACAGATAACCACAAACAGGTACAGACAGATTTAAATACGCTCTTTGACAGTGAAAATATTTCAGCTGATATCTATGACTATATGGATTCCATTGAAAATGAGCGTGCCATAATTACCGTTATCAATATTTTCTCTTATGGATTTATTACATTGATTTCGCTGATAGCGGCAGCCAATGTATTTAACACAATTTCTACCAATATTATTTTACGGAAACGTGAATTTGCCATGTTAAAATCCATCGGTCTTTCTCCGAAAGGCTTCCGCAAAATGATGCAGTTTGAATGTCTGCTCTATGGCTGCAAAGGGCTTCTTTACGGACTTCCGGTTTCCATCGGAATCACCTGGCTTATTTATCAGGCAGTCAGTGATGGCATTGACTTTGGTTTCTTTATTCCATGGTACAGCTTCGTGATTGCTATTGGCAGTGTATTTACAGTGGTTGCTGCAACTATGATTTATTCCATGCGTAAGCTTTCTTCTGAAAATACCATGGATGCATTAAAAAATGAAAATTTATAAAATCTCTTTTTCTTTCAGATTATAAAAGGTAAAATCACCGGTATTTAAAAGCATTCCATTGGAATCCATAATTTCAAATGATACTACCGTAATGTTTCTTCCGGGTTTTACCACTTTGGCGGTGCATGTAACATATTCTGTTGCACGCGCCGCTTTTAAATAGCGGATCTGTCCGTCCACAGTAGTCACATAATATCCATAGGTTCCTGCCGCAATTCCGCATATGGTATCCACTGCCGAATACAGTACTCCGCCGTGCAAATCTCCATAGATATTTGTAAACTCTTTTTTGAATGGCAGTTCTGCCTTTACCCTTCCAAGTTCTGCCTCTGTTATCTTCATCTGCAGCAGACTTCCAAAGGGATTCTGCTCTAATAATTTCTGGCATTCTTCTATTGTAATTTTATTTTGCATTTGGTTCCTCTTTTCTTACATGTATCTTTTATCCTTTATTTGTACCCATTTTGTGCTCATTTATGTTTTTTGTCAATGAAACAATCTATCTGACTTTTCGGATTGCCAAATCCCCATCCTATGATGTAATATATTTTGTATGGTGTATATTAAGAATTTTTCTCACCATACACTTACGCATCAAGGAGGTATCTTTATGGATCCAAAGAAACAATTTTATGAAACACTCGCTACGTCCATGATTGAAAATTTCAAGAAAAGACAGATTGACGCATATTACTGTGCCACCAAAGAAGAAGCCGTTGCACTTGCCACTTCCATGCTGCCATCACAGGCAACCGTTGGTTTTGGCGGTTCCATGACTTTAACCGAAAGTGGTATGATGGCTGCTCTGCAAAATAAGACTGACATCACACTTTATGACAGAAGCAAAGCTGCCACACCGGAAGAAACAACTGCAATTTATCATCAGTGTCTGAATGCAGATTATTATTTTATGAGTTCCAATGCAATCACTTCTGACGGACAGCTTGTCAATATTGACGGAAATGGCAACCGGGTTGCAGCACTCATCTATGGCCCGAAGGAAGTCATCGTTATGGCCGGTATGAATAAGGTTGTAAAAACAGTTAACGACGCTCTTGACCGGGTACATAATACTGCTACTCCTGCCAACTGCATCCGCCTTAGCAAGAAAACGCCATGTG
This sequence comes from Roseburia sp. OM04-10BH, assembly GCF_003462605.1. NCBI lineage: Bacteria > Bacillati > Bacillota > Clostridia > Lachnospirales > Lachnospiraceae > Roseburia > Roseburia sp. OM04-10BH. Next base: position 68,840 of record NZ_QTZI01000004.1, on the reverse strand, counting down.
CACTCACCGGAACATGTGCCGACTGCCTCTCACCGGAATGTATCTGTAATCAGGTTGTTATCACCAGAAGAAGTGGTATTCCGGGAAGAATCAAAGTAATTCTCATCGGAGAGGAATTAGGATATTAATACGATTTCATAAAAAAATCCGCATACCAGATATACTCTGATATGCGGATTTTTATTTTATCCTATGCTCCGGCTGTAAATGTCGGTAGTTTCTCAATGACTTCCTGCAACGGACTCCAGTTCATCAGTTCTTCCTTTTCATCCTCTCTCTTGAAAGAAATCCCATTTTCCTTTTTCTGCTTTCTCTTTTCTGCACTTTCCTGAGTTCCCGGCAGTCTGCTATAGGCACCGGATTTATGGAATTCATCTGACACCCTGTTTACTGCTGCTACAATATATTCCTTATCCGGGTCATTGTCCGATATACCGGAAACAGCGGTGGATACAATACGATTTGCTTCTTCTTTGCTCTTTGCAGCTTTCAGTTCTTTCTCCACTTCCTCTGCAATCATCTGAACACGTATTGCATGAGCATAGGCAATGGGATCATTTCTTTGAAGCCAGGAAAGTTCCTCTTTGGTCAGCTTCTTTCCCGCCTCTAATTTCCATTTGATTTTTGCCATTTTTTCCTGCTTTGCTTCTTCACTTTCTTCTGCCACATTATTATCATAAATGCATTTCAGCATATACTGCGGCAATTCCTCCACCGTAGATACCTTCTTTGTATCCTGCTCCGTATTGGAAAATAAATTCAGTCTGACTGCCATCGCATTTCCTCCTGATTTCGTAATCTGTTCCTTGCATTTTATCTTACACTTATATATCGGAATATTTCTTCTTTTTCCATAGTCATTTGTAAATGCTTGACAGCAAGTAGCGAGAAACACGCTTTGCGAGTTTCTCGAGTAAAAAAAGACATCCGCACCGGCATTTTCCCGGATACGAATGTCTTTTCTGGTTACTTTTCATGATACTTTTCTATTTCTTTATTTCCAAGTTCCTTTTCAACTTCCTATCTGTCCCACTTATCTGCCAGAGAATTAATCTGGTCAGCAAATTTCGCAAGTTCTTTATTTGGGATACCTTCATTCTTCTGAATGACACTAAGCAGCCTCTGACCCGCCGCCAGCAGTCTTGCAAACACATTAGAGGATGCCTTTTCCGGTTTGTCTTTCTTCTTTTCAACCAGTTCACGGGTTCCTTCATGAACACAGACATTTTCTAATAAGTCATAGGTATCACCACTATATGGTGCAACCGCCTGATAGCCTAATTCCGTATGCAGATGCTCTGCAAATTCATCACAGACCTTATCCTCACCATGTACCACAAAGACACGCTTTGGTGGATTTTTAAATGCAGATGCCCATTTTGTCAGCATATCACGGTCTGCATGGCCACTGATACCAGGAAGATTTAAAATTTCTGCATGTACCTGAATATTTTCACCGAAAAGTTTTACTTCTTTGGCTCCATTCAAAAGTGCATGACCCAAGGTTCCAGGTACCTGGTATCCTACAAACAGAATCGTGCTTTCCGGTCTCCACAAATTATGTTTTAAATGATGGCGGATACGGCCAGCCTCACACATACCGGAAGCAGAAATGATAACCAATGGTTTCTTGCTGAAGTTAATCATTTTGGATTCATCACTGGTAACAGACGTTTTCAGTCCCGGGAATCCAATCGGATTAATACCCTGCTCCACTAATTTCTTTGCCTCATCAGAGAAGCAGTCTTCTACACTCTTATGGAAAATATTTGTTGCCTCCACAGCCAGCGGGCTGTCGATATAGGCCTCAAAATCTTCAAACTCCGGCAGCAGATGTTCTGTCTTAATCCGTCGCAGATGATATAGCATTTCCTGTGTACGACCTACAGAAAATGCCGGAATGACAAGATTACCACCTCTTGCAAATGTCCGCTTAATTACTGCCGCAAGTTCCGGTGCATAATCCGGCGGATCTGCATGTATCCGGTCACCATAAGTTGATTCAATCAATACATAATCTGCTTCATCGATAAACTGCGGATTTTTAATCAATGGCTTATTGCCATGACCGATATCTCCGGAAAATACAATTTTCACGGTCTTATCTTCTTCCGTCAGCCATACCTCAATGCTGGATGAACCAAGAAGATGTCCTGCATCTACAAACCGGATTTTTACTCCATCACAGATTTCAATGATTTTATTGTAATCACATGGTACAAAATGCTCTAAAACCCCCTGTGCATCATCCATATCGTAAAGAGGCACTACTTCCGGTAATCCGGCTCTCCTGGCCTTACGGTTTCTCCACTCTGCTTCAAACATCTGGATGTGTGCACTGTCCTTTAACATGATATTACAAAGTTCGCTGGTTGCTGTTGTCGCAAATATCTGTCCCCGGAATCCATGACTATACAGCAATGGAAGTAAGCCTGAATGGTCAATATGGGCATGTGTTACAAACACATAATCAATATTAGATGCATTCACCGGAATCTCCTGATTCACATATAAATCCGGTCCCTGCTCCATACCACAATCCACCAGTATCCGCTTATCCTGACATTGCAGAAAATGACAACTTCCAGTTACTTCATGTGCAGCCCCTAAAAACTCCAATAACATAATACCATCTCCTCGCCATCTCTTTATTGTCGAACTTATGATAGTATTATTTTATCATATTGGACAAAAAATGTATACATTTTATTCCTTTTTTATTCAAATCGCACAATTTCTTTCTTCAATCGTTTCATAATCTTTTTCTCCAGCCTGGAAATATAGGACTGGGAAATTCCTAATAAATCCGCCACCTCCTTCTGGGTCAGTTCATTATCATTTTTCGAATTGATGCCAAACCGCAGTTCAATAATCGTCCGCTCCCTGCCGCTTAAATGCTCAATTGCTTTATTCAAAAGCTTCTTTTCAACCTCAGTCTCAATATCCCGGTAAATGACATCTTCATCTGTTCCTAAAATATCCGAAAGTAGTAATTCATTTCCGTCCCAGTCCACATTTAACGGCTCATCAATGGATACCTCTAATTTCGTCTTATTATTTCTACGCAGATACATCAGAATTTCATTTTCAATACATCGGGAGGCATAGGTTGCAAGCTTGATATTTTTTTCCGGATTAAAAGTATTAATTGCCTTGATTAATCCGATGGTTCCAATAGAAATCAAATCCTCCACTCCTACTCCCGTATTGTCAAATTTCTTCGCTATGTATACTACAAGCCTCAGATTATGCTCGATTAATTTCTTTCTTGCAGTCTCACTCTGCTCCTTCACCAATTGTCCGATACATTCCATTTCCTCTTTCGCCGGAAGCGGTGGCGGCAGCACTTCTGCCCCTCCGATATAGTGAATCTCCGTCTCCTTACGAAGCAGCATATCTTTTAAACTACGCACAATGCGAAACTGAAAATGCTCCGGTATATCTACTTTTAAATACATTACAACTCCTCTTTCCTCTCTTATTCACATTCCATCCTATAGCAGATGGCAATTTAAAATCATCTGATATTCCTTCTTTTGAAACAACGATGGACTTCCAAGTGCAATCACCGCCTGTAAAATCTGCCGCTCTTTTTTTCCTTCTTTAATATAAAGTTCTTCTACGGTAAGTGCTTCTACCAAGCCGTTTTTCTCTCCCATACTGCTAAATGGCAACAGTCGTACTACCGGCTCATCTTCCCGGAAAATCGGCATCAGAAGCTCTTTATCTATGATACTGACCGGTTTTCCCACATAGGGGTCGATCAGCAGATTTCCGGTATCATAATAGGCTTCTAACAGCAATTCATGTTCATGATAACAAAGACGCACCTGATAAAGATGCCGGCTTCTCTCCTTTCTGCTGCGCCATATTATGGATGCTGACACAGCAATTCCCGCCGTCAGCACCATTGCCAGATAAAAATGCCGCCCATAAAAAAGGCTCTTATTGAGCCACTGCATGCAGCCTCCTGTCAGAATCGAAAACAAAAAACAGCCAAGCCAGTTTTTTATCAGAAAAGCGACTCTTTGTGTCGTATGTTTCCTCGTAAAAAATGCAATCATAACCATGCCAAGCGGAACCGGTACATACATAATCAGCCGATACAATCTATAGGATGAAAGCATCAGAAAACAAATGACTCCCATACCACTTCCAAATAAGGCAGCAAGCAGTATCCTGCCCTTATGTATGAGATTCCGCAAAAAAATGCCTGTCAGGAACAGATTCAGCACATCCATCAGGAAATTATTGACAAAAAGAACATCTAAATATATCTCATAAATACATGCCACCTCCCTTCCTTTCCTGCATTATACAAACTTTCCTCTGCATATTTTGTCAAAACAGATGCCGCCATTCTTTCATTTCATTGACAGAATCCGACTGCCCGGCAGGGAAGTTGCAAAAGAAACGTAATGCACTCTGCAAATCTTACCTACAGAAGCTGCCACCGGCAGCTTCTTACGGATGCCTGACAACGCAAAAAACGCTTAGAACAATGGCTGTCACCAGTATCTGGTACATTTCAAATGTTCTAAGCGTCGTATCATACAGGAACTTCAAATTCCTTTTCTACTCTTACACTATAATTTTATTGCTATCCTTTTCAAAATGATAGTTCTTATTTTTTGGTACTCTTTAAGAACTCCGGAATTTTAATATCCTTCTCATGAACAGTGCTTTCCGGTCTCTTTGGTTTGGTAATTCCAATAAATGGAGAAGCTGCCGGAGCCGGCTGCTGTGCAGCAGTCTGTCCCAGAGTAGATGTTGCTCCGAAACTGCTGTTGGTTGTAACATTAGCAGTACGGTTTACAAGTCCGGAATTAATGACCGGTCTGGTGGTTGCTGCTGTATTTGGATATTTCAATCCGGACATAAGATTAGAAGATGCAGTGGTCTTTGCTGCATTCTCTTCCAGTCCTGTTGCAATTACAGTAATCGTTGCAGCATCTGTCATAGTCTCATCATATTTTGCACCAAAGATAATATTTGCATTATCGCCGGCAAGATCTTCTACATAGCTTGCTGCATCATTGGCATCCATAAGAGAAATATCACCGGAAATATTGATAATAACATGGCTTGCTCCATTGATAGTTGTCTCAAGCAATGGACTGGTAACAGCCAGTTTGACTGCCTCAATTGCCTTATCATCACCCTTAGCCATACCGATACCGATATGTGCAAGACCCTTGTCCTTCATAACAGTCTGAACATCTGCGAAGTCAAGGTTAATCAATGCCGGCATATTAATCAGGTCTGTGATTCCCTGAACCGCCTGCTGAAGCACCTCATCTGCTTTCTTTAATGCATCCGGGAAGGTTGTTCTGCGGTCTACAATCTCTAATAATTTATCATTTGGAATTACAATCAAGGTATCTACATTCTCACGAAGCTTGTCAACACCGCTTAAAGCATTTACCATTCTTGCTTTTGCTTCAAATTTAAACGGCTTAGTTACAACACCAACGGTAAGAATTCCCTGATCCTTTGCAATCTTTGCCACAACAGGAGCTGCTCCTGTACCGGTTCCGCCACCCATACCACAGGTTACGAATACCATATCTGCACCTTCAATAGCTGCTGACAACTCTTCCATACTCTCTTCTGCAGCTTTGGCTCCAACCTCCGGCTGTGCTCCTGCTCCAAGTCCTTTGGTAAGCTTCTCACCAATCTGAATCAACGTAGGTGCTTTACATAAAAGTAATGCCTGTTTATCGGTATTTACTCCAACAAACTCAACACCACCAATATTTTCATCAATCATTCTATTTACTGCATTATTACCTGCACCACCAACACCAATTACAATAATTTTAGCACTGGATTCTGCTTCTGTTGTTTTAATTTCAAGCAAGGTAGTTCCTCCTTCTCTCCCTCATTCTATATGTAATCTATGAGAAATCTGCTTTACAGATTTCTCATAAAAAGTATGCCTTTATTTACTCATATACTCTATCATATAATTTTTCGTAAAAATAATCAACCTATATTTTCTGTTTTTTTGAAAAAATTACGCCGTCTTTTCAAAAGTAATATCTGTGGTATCTTCTGTCCAGTCTTCCAGATGAAGAATGCCTGTAAGTCCTTCCAGATTTGGCATAATTTTCTCCATACGAACTACTTTTTCCGTAAGGCTGGTTGCCTGTCCAAGATTCACCGTAATCGTTCCGTACTGCAGGGTCACGTTTCCCTGGTCATCATAATTGATGGTATCCGGAACCAGATTATACTTCTTTAAGGTCTGGGTTACTGCCAGCAAATCCTTTAGGGTATCTTTTCCGCTTACGTCAAGCTTTTCATAAAGTACTGCTTCCCCACAAGCCAGTCCGGTAATCTGCGGTACTCCTTCGATGACATCTGTAGACATTTCCACTACAAAGCCATCTTTGTCAAAATAGACATTCTGTCCCAGGGAATCCATATATAAGTAGCCCAGCAGTCCTTTTTCATATACTTCTACATGAAGGGTATGCGGTGATTTGACACTCACCTCCATCGTATCAATAAACGGAACTTTCTGTGTATCAAAGAAACGATATTTAAAATATACATATAATGTATTCCAGGAATAGTCATCATTTAAGACCCATTCCTTAATCTGCTCATCACTGTATAATTTATTGCCTTCTACTTCGACATTTTTTACGGTAAATACCTTGATTACAATGAGTGCTGCCAGTGCCAGAATCAACAGTGTAGTCAGAAATCCAATCAGGATATGTTTTCTTCTTCTCTTCTTTCTGCGTTCTTCTCGTATCATATCCTATCCCTCCAACTGAATTCCTCTGGAAACACTTAACGCAAGTCCCATTTCTGCTAAGAGGAATGATGCCGAAGTACCACCATAACTGATAAAAGGAAGTGTGATACCGGTATTTGGAATACTGTTGGTTACAACGGCGATATTAAGGATTACCTGAATGGCAATGTGAGCCATAATACCAACCACCAGCAAAGCACCATATAAATCTTTCGCATTATTGGCAATTACCATAAAACGCCACAGCATTAAGATAAACAGCAAAATCAGGCAGATTGCTCCGAATAATCCAAGCTCCTCACAGATGATGGAAAATACCATATCATTCTGCGCTTCCGGTACGAACCCAAGCTTCTGCATACTGGCACCAAGTCCTTTTCCAAAAAGTCCTCCAGAACCAATGGCATATAAGCCCTGCATGGTCTGATAACCTTTATCATAATTCTCCGGATGGAGCCAGATTTTGATACGTTCTGCACGATAGCTTGCCAGTACAATAAAGACTGCTCCGAAAGCGAATACTGCGATTGCCATTCCCACAAACTGCGCATATTTCGGGCTTGCCACGAACGCCATTGCCACTGCGATACCCACAATGATAATCGCGGTACTTAAGTTCGTATAAGCAACCGGTCCAACCAGCGGAAGCAGTAAAACCATTACCTTCATCAGTTCCTTCAGATCGCCAATCTTCTTTTGCATGCGGCTGATTACCGTTGCAAGAAAAATAATGACAGCAAGCTTTGCAAACTCAGATGGCTGGAAAGAAAGCGGACCAAGGCGGAACCATCTGGTAGAACCATTTCCATTCGATCCTAAAAAGATAACGGAAACGCACAGTAAAAATGCGCCTATGTATGCCACACCATACAGTCTCTTCCACACATGATAATCAATCTTGGAAATCACAAACATGGCAGCAAATCCAAGGCAGCATGCAAATGCCTGCCGCTTTAGATAATGAGTTCCATCGCCATACTCAATCTGTGCATTATAAGAACTGGTGCTGTACAGCATAACCAGACCAAAACACACTAAGAAAATAATAACAAACAAAAGTGTATAGTCAAAATATTTAATTGTCTTTTCTTTTGTGCCTGATTTTCTTCCCGGTCTGCGGCCCATAAATCACTACTCCTTTAAATTGCGCACCAAATCCTTAAATATTCTTCCTCGTTCTTCGTAGCTTTTAAACATATCCCAGCTTGCACATGCCGGTGATAATAATACGGCATCACCGGAAACTGCATTGTCATAGCAGATATTTACGGCCTCTTCGAGACTGTCTGCGAATACATACTCTGTAAATCCATGTCTCTTTGCACAGTCTGCAATCTTCTCTTTTGTTACTCCGATTAATACTAATTTCTTTACTTTACCATCGAAGCTTTCTATCCATTCATCATATTCAGACTGCTTATCATAGCCACCGCCAATGAGAAGTGTCGGACGGTTCATTGCCTGAATTCCCTTAATCGCTGCATCCGGGTTTGTTCCCTTGGAATCGTTATAGAATTTTACGCCACGTTTCTCCGTAACATATTCAATTCTATGCTCTACTGCCTGGAACTCACGCAGTGTTTTTACAATGACATCCATCGGTACTCCGATACTTATGGTCATGGCAACTGCCGCCATAACATTTTCATAATTATGGGTTCCAAGAATATTTAGCTCATTGACATCAATGACTTCTTCCTCTTTGCCCTCAGAGACATAAATAATCTTCTCACCATTTAAATAACATCCATTCTGTACCGGCTTTATACTGTCAAACCAGAGCACTTTCATGGATAAGGATTCCCCAAATTTGCGAAGTACTTCATCCTCATAATTTAAGACGCAGACATCGTTTGCTTTCTGATTCTTTGTAATGTCCTCTTTTGCCTTAATATAATTTTCCATGGTATGATGACGGTTCAGATGATCCGGTGTAATATTTAAAATAGCAGATACATCCGGAGCAAAATCTACAATTGTCTCTAACTGGAAGCTGCTGATTTCTGCTGCTGTTACCGTTTCTTCTGTGGTATCTGCCGCTACCGATGTATATGGAATTCCAATATTTCCCACGACTTTTACATCCTTAAAGTAATTGGATAAAATTTCTCCCACCAGTGTAGTGGTTGTCGTCTTGCCATTCGTTCCTGTAATTGCAAGGATTTTTCCTTTTGCCACCTGATAAGCAAGCTCAATCTCACCAATAATCGTAATTTTCTTATCACGCATGGCATTTACCAATGGTAAATCGGTTGGAACACCCGGACTTAACACAACAAAATCCAGTTTATCCATCACTTCTTCCGGAAGGGTGCCCACATAGATTTCTGCCTTGGCAAAGCTCTCCGATTTTTCTTTGATTTCTGCTACACTCTGCTTTTCATTTCCTTCAAAAACGAAAATATTCGCATTCTGTTTTTCTAACAGCTCTGCTGCAGCAATTCCACTTTTCCCAGAGCCAAATACCAGTACATTTTTCTCCTGAAATTCCATTTTATTCACTCCTGTCTCTTTATAATCCAATCAATGCAACCAGACATAAGATTGCTGTTACAATTGAAAATACTGCCACTACCCTGGTCTCTGACCAGCCACCTAATTCAAAGTGGTGATGAATCGGAGCCATACGGAAAATTCTCTTTCCACCTGTTTTTTTAAAATAGGTTACCTGAATGATAACAGATAATACTTCTACCAGATAAATCAGTCCCACAATCAGAAGGAAAATTGGCATCTGAAGCATATATGCGGTAGCTGCCACAAATCCACCCAGTGCAAGAGAACCGGTATCTCCCATAAATACACTTGCCGGATATACATTAAACAGAAGGAAGCCCATCAATGCACCTACTACAGCACAGGTAATCGGTTCGATTCCGCTGTTGGTTCCCACTGCAACTACAGTAAAGAAGGTTGCTACGATAATGGTTACGCTGGTAGCAAGACCATCTAAGCCATCGGTAAAGTTGACTCCGTTTACAGTTCCGATTACTGCAAAATACATGACCGGAATTGCAAGCCAGCCAATATTCCAGTATTTTCCACCGGAAAATGGAAGCAGCATTGTAAGGGAAACATCTGAAAACTTCACCATGTATACCACAAAAACAGTGGTCACTACAAGCTGGCATAACATTTTCTGCCATGCAAGCAGTCCATCCGACCGTCTCAGTACAACCTTCAAATAATCATCTAAAAATCCAATTACGCCAAATCCTACTACCATAAAGAGAATCGGAATAATCTTCGGATAATCTTTTACATAAATCAGACTGGTTACAATAATACTTGCGATAATCATCAATCCACCCATGGTAGGGGTTCCCATTTTCTTCTGATGGGATTCAAGCTCTTTCCGCTCCGTCTGACCAACTTTCAATCTTCTTAAAAAAGGAATTACGACCGGTCCTAACAATGCACTCACTGCAAAAGCGATAATAACCGGAAGAATAACATGATACGTCATAACTGCACCTCTTTTTATTTTCTTTTTGTATATCATTTCAACTTATCTAGTATACGTTATTTAGAGATTTCCTGCAAGATATCTTCCCAAAGTTTCACGGATTTTCCTGAATTTCCGCATCTTCTGTAACCAGTGCCTGCTCAATGCCAAGATATGGCAGAATATTGGAAAACAAATCCCGGCAGACCGGTGCTGCTATGGTTCCACCATAATAAACGCCTTGTGGATTATTGATAATAATTAAGGCAAGTACCTGCGGATCGTCAGCCGGAGCAAAGCCTAAAAAAGAAGAAATATACCTTTTTTCACTACGTGGAAGCGTCTGGGACGTTGCGGTTTTGCCGCCAATAGAAAAGCCTTCAAGAGCCGCATTCTTTCCACTGCCCTCAGATACCACTTTTTCCAGCAAATAGCGCATGGTGGTGGAAGTTTCTTCGCTTACAATATGTTCCTTTTGTCCATAGACAAAAGTATGTGTCACTTCTCCTTCTGCATTTTTCGTCTCCACGCCAAAATGCGGCGTCACACGGTTTCCTCCATTTATAATAGAGGAAACCGTAGTTGCAAGCTGAATCGGTGTAATCTGGAAGGACTGCCCAAAGGACATGGTTGCAAGCTCCACCTGACCGATATTTTCTCTTTTATGCATAATGGTGGATGCTTCCCCCGGTAAATCTATATTTGTCCTGGATAATAAACCAAACTGTTCAAAATAATCGCAGAAGCGGTCGGAACCGATACGAAGTCCGATTTCTATGAATACCGGGTTGCAGGAATTCATAATGCCATGGGTAAAATCCTCTGCCCCATGCCCTCCCACTTTATGGCAGCGGATTCTCCTGTCCTCCACAATCTTATATCCCGGACAGTTAAACTGGTCAGAAAGACTTACTTTTCCCTCCTCCAAGGCTGCGGATGCTGTTATTATCTTAAAAGTGGATCCCGGTTCATAAGTGTCATTGATGCACTGGTTTCTCCACATTTTATTTAAAGCATCCTGCTTCTCCTCTTCGCTCAATTCCGTGTCATTCTCCGTATTTAAGGCAAAAGGTTCATTGAGATTAAACTCCGGTTCATTTACCATAGCAAGAATTTCGCCGTTCTGTGGGTTCATCACAAGGATGCTGACACTATCTGCCTGTTTTTCCTCCCGCACCTTTACTGCCGCCTGCGCTGCATACATCTGGATATTATAATCAAGACTTAAATAAAGGTCATCTCCTTCTACCGGCTCACTCCGCCGCTCTCCGGCATTTTTTATCTCTACGCCTCTGGCATCTGTCAATGTAAGTATCTTTCCATTGATGCCCTCCAGATATTCATCATATTTTACTTCTATTCCGATAATTCCCTGATTGTCCCCGCCAGTAAATCCGATTACTTTAGAAGCCAGTTCATTATAAGGATAATACCGTTTATAATCTTCATCGATCTTCACGCCCGCCAGTTCATAAGATCGAATCGCATCTCCGGTTTCTTTCTCCACATTCGTCTTAATCCGTTCAATGGAACTAACCTTCTCTACCCGCTTCCGCACTGTCTCTTCTGACATGCCAAGCTCTTTTGTTAAAACTGCAATTACCTTTTCCGGGTCTTCTATCTGGCTGTGAATCACAGAAATCGTACATACCGTCTTATTTTCTGCTAAAACCACACCATTTCTGTCATAAATATTTCCTCTTGCCGCCTTGATATCCCTTTCTCTTTCATGTAGGTTCTCAGCCCGGACCCCATAGTATTCTGAACAGAATATCATAAGATACACCAGTCGTCCCATCAGAAATACCATCAGCAGTAATACTGCCACAAAAATAATCATAATTTTTCGTCGGTTAAAGGTTTTATTCCGATAGATGCAAAATCTGTTTTCTTCTTCCTCCTGCATTTTTTGCTGAAACATAAAAACATAACCTCATAAAAGCAGTTATTATAATCTATTACAACTTTTACAAGGTTATGTTGTTTTCTCTATTGTGCTACATCCTGTGGCTGTAAACCATCCTCCGGTGGTACTGTTTCCTCTGCAATATCCGGTGTCTGGTCTACCATAGAATCCTCCGGTGCAGAATCCGGAACATCTGTTGTTCCATCTGCCGGTGCTTCTGCCGGGTCTGTCTCTTCTGTTACAACAATGTCCTCATCCGGATAAATATTAAGATAAGGCAGTGTCTCTTCGAAAATTCCCTTTGCGATTTCCTGTGCAAAGGTACTGTGAAACTCTTCTTCTGCGTTTGGTTCGTCTACTACTACATATACCAAAAGCTGCGGATTGTCTACTGGTGCAAAACCGATAAAGGAAACCAGATAATTTCCCTGTCCTCGAGGAAGCTTCTGTGCTGTTCCGGTCTTTCCACCCATGGAGTATCCCGGCACTTTTGCATATTTTCCGGTACCATCGGAAACCGTTGCATAAAGATACTGTTTTAATAATTCACTGGTAGATGAAGACACTGTTTTCTTTAACAAGGTTCCATTGTCTTCCTGTATGACATTCCCATTTTCATCTGTTATTTTCTTTACCACATGTGGCTGATAATAGTTACCACCATTAATAATGGAACAAAAAGCACTTGCCACCTGTATCATGGTAACATTAAAGTTCTGTCCAAAGGAATTGGTAGCCAGGTTAATGGTGCTTAGCTGGTCTTCGGTATAAATTAAGGAATCGGTTCTAGCTTCTCCCGGTAAATCAATGTTTGTCTTGGTACCAAAGCCGAAAATCTGCTGATACTTGGAGAAATTCTCAGGTCCGATATCATAAGACATCTGCATCAGGGCATCATTACAGGAATTCTTTAAGGCATCTTCTACTGTTTCAAGTCCATGTCCGTTGGTATTTACACAGTGAATGTCATGACCGGAAATCGTCTCGTATCCATCACAGATAAAAGTACGGTTCGGGTCTAAAGTTCCGGTATCCAGACCACAGGCTACGGTAAAAGGTTTTACGGTAGAGCCCGGTTCATAAGTATAAGTAATGCAGAAATTAGACCATAACTGGTTTAAAGCATCCAGTTCTGCATCGTCATCCATAGCATCAATTTCTTCCTGGGTATAATAGGCAGACAAATCCCTTGGATTACTACTGTCATAATTTGGATAATTTGCCATGGCAAGCACTTCAGCATTCTGGGGGTTCATTACAATAACTCCCACATGTTTACTTCCAGCACCTTCTCTTGCTGCATCCCTGTATTCTTCTTCAAATGCAGCAATCTTATCTTCTACGATTTTCTGGATATTTGCATCAATGGTCAGTGTAACATCATTACCATTCTGGGCATCGATTACTGTCTTCTCAAAATTACTGTCGGAATTCAGATAACCATATTCTCTTCCGTTGGTTCCATTCAAAACACTGTTATAGGAATTTTCCACTCCATTCATTCCCAGATTACCGCTGGTAGTAAATCCTACTACCGCACTGGCTAGAGAACCATATGGATATTCTCTCTGGTATTCTTTTTCAAACCAAACTCCATTAATTTTTCCTTTTTTCTCTGCATCGCCGCTCTTCTTATCGGAAGCTTCCTTTTCTGCCGCCTGCATATCTTCAAACGCCCGAATCTCTTCATAGCTTAATTTCTTTGCCAGAACATTGTACTGGCTCTTTGGCTTATCCGTAATCAGATTACGTAAATCGGTTTCATTCAGCTGTGGGAAACAGGTTATCAGTGCATCGATGGTCGGGTCAATATCTGCCGAATCACTGTTTAATACCTTACAGTCTAATATCACATTGTATACATCCACGCTGGTTGCAAGTATCGTTCCCTTGCAGTCTGTAATATTTCCACGCTGATAAGGAATGACCGTACTGTCATATTTCTGCTGGGATAATACTTTCTTTTCGTATTTCTTTCCACTGGTGTGTTCAATATACATCAATCTTACAATTAATCCCAACAAAAGTAGTGCTATTATTACAAACAGCACTACAAGTTTCTTTTGCATTTTCTTACTAAATTTTGCTATTTTCTTTCCGCCGCGTCTCTTTCCTGCCATTTTACCACCACGTTTGTTTCCTACTTATTCGGAATATCCTCAAACTGATTCATATAATCTTCTTTATCAACCGTATAATGTATAATCTGGTCCGGTCCCGCATAGCTCATGCCAAGCTGGTTCATTGCTATATCCTTGATGGTTGAAAGATCTACTGCTGTCTCGATTCTTTTTTCTGCCGCATCATTATCTGCCTTTAATTCAGCTACCTGGCTTTCTAATGCAGAAATTGTCTTTAAATGCGTTGTAATTCCAGACTGCAGACGGATATACAGTACTGCTGCCACACACATAACCAGCAGCGATACAGATAAAAATGCCACATAACCCAAATCCATATGTGCTGACTTCTCCTGATTCTTCTGCGCCATACGTCTGTTGCGCTGTCTGATTTCCTCCCGCTGCTTTTCTTCCTGTTCTCTGCGGTAATCCGGTGCAGCTTCTAATTTACGGACAGTGTTTCCATCTATGTAAGTCCGTGTTCGATAATTTCTTCTTGTCTTCTCCATTTTCACGTCTCTCCCTAGTCATTGATATGCCGTTCAAATACTCTTAATTTTGCGCTTTTTGCTCTCGGATTCTCTTCCATTTCAGATTTTGTTGGAAGAATCGGTTTTCTAGTGATTACTTTTCCTTTTGGTTTCCTGCCACATACACACACCGGAAATTCTTTCGGACAGGTACATGGATTTTCATTTTTGCGAAAGATGTTCTTTACAATTCTGTCTTCCAGGGAATGGAAGGTAATGATACAGATTCTTCCATCTTCCTCTAAAAGGTCTATCATCTCATCCAGGGTATCCGATAAGACTTCCAGCTCACGATTCAGTTCAATACGAATTGCCTGAAACGTTCTCTTTGCCGGATGTCCGCCAGTACTCTGCACTTTCATCGGTATGGATGCCCGGATAATTGCGGTCAGCTCTCCGGTTGTCTCAATTGGTTTCTTTGCCCGGGCTGCGGCAATATGCTTTGCAATATTCTTTGCGAACCGGTCTTCCCCATAGTCTCTTATGATACGATACAACTCTGATTCACTGTAATCATTTACAATATCTTTTGCCGTTAATGTCTGACGCTGATCCATTCTCATGTCCAGTGGTGCATCTTCTTCCCGGTAGGTAAATCCTCGCTCCGGTGTATCTAACTGAAAGGAAGATACTCCCAGATCAAGAAGGATTCCATTTACCTTCGTCACTCCGATACGGTTCAATTCTTCTTTCATATTGCAGTAATTGCTGCGGATTATGGTTACTTTATCAGAATAATCCTTTAACCGCTCACTGGCTGCTGCAATTGCATCTTCGTCCTGGTCAATTCCTATCAGCCTTCCGTTCTCATTCAGCCTTTTTACAATTTCGGAAGAATGTCCCGCTCCACCGAGCGTTCCGTCTACATAAATTCCGTCCGGGCGAATATTCAGATTGTCTATGGTCTCATGCAAGAGAACCGATGTGTGTTTAAATTCCATGTTCACTCCTTTAGATACTCAAGCCAAGTTCTGCCATGTGTTCTGCAACTTCATCCATGTCATCATAAGTATTGGTATCCTGCCATCTGTTCTTGTCCCAAATCTCAATTCGCTTTAAGACTCCGACTGATACGACTTCTTTCTCTAATCCGGCAAATTCTCTTAACACTGCCGGAAGAAGAATTCTTCCCTGCTTGTCCACTTCACAGGTTGTTGCTCCTGCAAAGAAGAAACGTGAGAATTTTCTTGCATCTTTTGAGGTAAGTGGTACGTTGCGGAATTTTTCTTCAATGTTCTGCCATTCTTCATTTGGGTACACAAAAAGACACCCATCCAAACCCTTCGTTACTACAAACTCATCACCGAGCTGTTCTCTGAATTTGGAAGGAACAATCATTCTGCCCTTGGCGTCTATGTTGTGACTGTACTCTCCCATGAACATTGTCAAACACCTCAGTCCGGTTGCTATTTATCCACAAAGTTATCAACTTATCCACCACTTTGTGCCATTTTCAACCACTTTCCTCCACTTATGAATACATATTACCCCACTTTTGGGAAAAAATCAATATACTACACATAAAAATGCACAAAAAAAGAAGCACATTTCTCAATGTACTTCTTTCCACTTACTCTTTACTTTTATCTTATTGGTACAAGTTCTTTTTGCTCACATAGCGATACATAGTTCTCAATCAGTCTGTCCACTTCCAGGCTCAGGTCATAGCATTCATCCATACTTTTCGCTCGTTCCAGTGCTTCATCCAGTCGGATTCTTGCACGTTCAATCGCAATGCGAAGTGCTTCCCTTTCATCCATAAGCATTTCTCCTATGCTGTGTCCCATCTCTGTGTTGTTCTTTGTAAATTCATTTTACTCTGCTCATCACCAAAAATCAAACAAAATATAACATCTTTTTTCGTCAATATTCGACAGCAAGCGGCATTTTTTCCTTATGCTGTGTTTTATAAAACAAATCGGCAATGGCCTCCACCAGCATCCGGTTGGTTGCTACTATATTCCGAATATCTGTTTCTATATTAATTTTTCTTCCAAGATACTGTTTATGCCTCTCTAAAATATATTCATACAGTGCCTCTGCATCAGAAAAATCAGCCTGCACTTTTTCTCCTGCTTCCATATTCCGGCTCATGATATAATTTTTAAGGCTTCGCTTCAATTGTTCTTCATAGGAACAATGATCCTTTAAGTTTCCCGGATAAATCTTGTTATGCGGATAAGTAAAATAATCAGCTACATAATGCGTTACCTGCCCGAGATTCATATAATACCGGCGTTTACGGGTCAGTTTCCCCTGCTGTTTACCGAAAATCAATTGATTCACCATCTTTTTCACATCGGGAAACGTCCCATTGATTTCATGTTTCTTATATACAAAAGATGGTTTGCAATCCGGCAGGATGCTGCCAATATAAAAAGACAGTCTATGTTTCTTAAGTTCTTCATCCTCTGTATTCTTTGCAATATAACGTGCCAGCAAAATATGTGATTTTTTTCTCATTTGCTTCCTCCTGTTTACCATCTACACCTTACACATTACTTCTGCTTTATTTATGCTTCAATCACATTATACTTTCTTTCATCTCATTTACAATAGTATTTTTCTTAAGATTCTTCTAAATTTCTGTGTCCAATCTGTTAAGAGTAGACACAGAAATATTTTGCTAAAACTTACTGATATTCCACTTTTTAGGAACAACAGAAGCTGGCACACTCTGTTTCCATACAGGTACAGGCATTCGTTCCGGCTACCTGGATGTCTTTTGCATGACATTTTCTTCCTTCATTGAATTTACAGTTTACTGCCTCACAGGTAACATCGCTCATCTTAGGCGGTTTACCGGTCGAATTGGCACATCCACAGTTTTTCTTCTCTTCAAAACTTCCACAGCTTGTCTCGCTGTTGCGGTTTGCATGTGCACCCTCTACCGTAATATTTCCACGGCAACAGCAATCATCTTTCTGGAAACTGCAGCTTCTTACAGAACATTTTAATTCTGTCACAAAAATCATCTCCTTTCTTTCGTTACATGTTTAGTATCTCCAAAGGAAATCTTTTTATGTTACCAACTTCATGTAAAAAAGAATGTATCTTGACACATTCTCGTGCCTGCGGCGGCCGCTTTCCTGTAAAGCAAAAAAGACTGTTGTCCGGTGCAAATGCCAGCAACAGTCTTTTTAAATCCATATAAATAATAAAATTAAAAATTAGATTTTATTGCATTTTTATTTTTCTTCTGCAACTTCTTCCTTACGGATTTCCTTTGTACGAATCTCTTCGCAGATTGCATCAATGAATTCTCCTAAAGGTTTTACACCTTCATCTCCTGCAAAACGGCTTCTTACGGATACGGTTCCGTCCTCTGCCTCCTGCTGACCAACTACCAGCATGTACGGCAGCTTATCCAGTCTTGCTTCACGAATCTTGAATCCGATTTTCTCAGAACGGTTATCAACCGTTACATCTACATCATGAGCTGCTAATTCTTTTCTTACCTGCTCTGCATAGTCTGCATATTTTTCAGAAATCGGCAATACTCTTACCTGTTCCGGGCAAAGCCAGGTTGGGAATTTTCCTGCATAATGTTCAATCAGCCATGCAAGGGTACGCTCATAACATCCCATGGATGTACGATGGATAATCCAAGGAAGTACTTTCTCACCCTTCTCATCGATATAGTACATGCCAAACTTCTCTGCACTTGCACAGTCAAGCTGGATGGTAACCATGGTATCTTCTTTTCCATATACATTCTTTGCCTGAATATCAATCTTTGGTCCGTAGAATGCAGCTTCCCCATCTGCTTCTGTATACTTGATGCCATTCTTATCCATAACATCACGCAGATACTGCTGGGTACTGTTCCAATATGCTTCGTCGCCCAGATATTTTTCTTTGTTGTTCGGATCCCATTTGGACAGACGGTAAGTAACATCTCCATCGATACCAAGTGTAGTCATTACATAATGGCAAAGCTCAGTACATCTGGTAAGTTCTTCTTCCGCCTGTTCCGGGCAAAGAATAATATGTGCCTCTGTAATAGTAAACTGTCTGACACGGGTAAGTCCATGCATCTCTCCGGAGTCCTCATTCCGGAACAATGTAGAAGTCTCTGACATCCGATATGGCAGATCTCTGTAAGAGTGCTGTTCATTCATGTATACATAATACTGGAATGGACAGGTCATCGGACGCAGTGCCATTGTCTCTTTGTCGTCGCTGTCCTTATTTAAAATGAACATTCCATCCATGTAGTGATCCCAGTGTCCGGAAATCTTATAGAGGTCACTCTTTGCCATCAGCGGAGTTCTGGTACGTACATAACCCCACTCTTTATCCTCTAAGTCTTCTATCCAACGCTGCAGTTTCATAATCATCTTGGTTCCCTTTGGTGTAAATAAAGGAAGTCCCTGTCCGATAACATCAACAGTGGTAAATAATCCCATTTCACGACCAAGTTTGTTATGGTCACGGCGTTTGGCATCTTCTAATTTCTCTAAGTATTCTTTTAACTCTTCCTTCTTATTAAAAGCAGTACCATAAATTCTCTGTAATCTTGCTTTGTCAGAATTACCTCTCCAATATGCCATGGAAGATGATGTCAGCTTAAATGCCTTTACGCCCTTGGTTGTCATCAGATGTGGGCCAGCACATAAATCTACGAAGCCGCCCTGGTCATAGAAAGAAATTTCTTCTCCCTCTGGTAATTCTTCAATCAGCTCTACTTTGTATGGCTCATTACGTTCCTGCATGAATTTGATTGCTTCCTCTCTTGGAAGTGTGAATCGTTTTAATTCATGACCTTCCTTGATAATCTTCTTCATCTCTGCTTCCAGATTATCGAGGTCTTCTCTTGAAAATGGAGCATGATCAAAATCATAATAGAATCCATCTTCAATTGCCGGTCCGATCGTAATCTTTGCATCCGGGAATAATTTCTTTACCGCCTGAGCCAGCACATGGGATGCAGTATGGCGGATTACCTTTAATCCTTCTTCATCACTTGCTGTTATAATATTTAAATTGCAGTCCTTGTCAAGAACGGTTCGTAAATCCACCACTTCTCCGTCTACTTCACCGGCGCATGCAACTCTTGCAAGGCCTTCGCTGATATCTGCTGCAATATCATAGACTGATTTCGCTTCACTGTACTCTTTTACTGAGCCATCTTTTAATGTGATTTTCATGTTCAAGTCTCCTTTTCTTATTATATTAGTATTAATAACTGCAAAGTAAAAAATCCCTGATGCATAAAATTTATGCATCAGGGACGATACTCTATCGTGGTTCCACCCTGCTTGCTGTACTTATCGTACAACCGCTCATTCTGATGATAACGGAATCACCGGACCGGATTGGGGTCACTCAGAGCTGGTCTTCACATTACACTCCATCAGAATACTCTCACCAGATGTATTCCTCTCTTTGACTTCCTGTCATGCTACTCGTCTCTTCTTTGTTTTGTCCTTTTGACAAAAGCTATTGTATACTCTTTTTTCTGCTATGTAAAGAGTTTTTCTGTGAAATATTTTCCAAATGTTTTCCAAAATATTTTATTCTTATCTTCCGCAGCAGAATTTATATTTCTTTCCACTTCCACAAGGACACGGATCATTTCTTCCGACTTTCTTTCCAACTACAACAGTGCCGGATTTCTTCTGCTCTAAATAAAGCTTTCTCTTGGTATCTGCATCAAAAATTTCATCCCACTGTGGTAATTCATAGAGCCAGTCAGCTTTGGCATCTACCATGTTCTTGTATAATTTTTCTTTATCGAATGCAAGGCTTACCTTGGTATCCTCTTCCATAGTATCAATTGGGTTTGGTGTTACCAGGCTGTCATTGATTCCATCTAAGAATCCAGTCATATCCATAATGCTGAGGTCGTATTTCTCTGCCAGCTCTTTTACAGTTCCTTCTACCTTCTCATCCGGGTTTGTTAAAAGTTTCTCATATACGCCCTTCTCTAACATAAAATATCTCTGCCAGAACTTCTGTAATTTTCCTCTATCTGCCTGCTGATCATAAGCAATCTTCTGCCATTCTTCTAATAATGCCATTGTTCATATCCATCCTTTAATCCATATTTAGTCGTATAACGCTTGTTTCAGTATAGCATATTTTGTGCTTTTTTCAAGTATTTATCCTCTGCAACTTTACATTTTCTGATTGACTATCCGCTGTCAAATGTTAAAATAATATATATTGCTTTTTTCTAAAAACAGGTCATCAAAGAAAGTTGAGGTCATATATGAAAAAGACAAAACAGATTCTTGCAATTATCGGTGTTGTACTCTTAGTTGCCCTCTATGTTTCCACTCTTGTTTTTGCATTGATTGGAAGCGATTTTGCCACAAACTGTCTTAAGGCTTCCATCTATGCCACTGTGGTTGTCCCGGTTCTCATCTGGGCTTATACCATGGTATACCGCTTACTTAAGAATCATTACTCTTTAAGAGAAGATTTGGATTCCATCAAAAAAGAAGCTTCCGGGCAGGATGCTTCCGCAAAAACTTCAAATGAACCAAACATCAAAAAAGAGGATTGCGAATAACCACAATCCTCTTTTATAACTTGTCCACTTCTTTAAAACTAAGCAAGTTTTGTTTTTGCAAGCTCTGCTAATGTTGCAAATCCTTCTGCATCATTTACAGCCATCTCAGCTAACATTTTACGGTTCATATCAACACCAGCTAATTTTAAACCATACATAAATTTGCTGTAAGATAATCCATTCATTCTTGCTGCTGCGTTAATACGGGCAATCCATAACTGTCTGAACTGTCTCTTTCTCTGTTTTCTTCCTGCATAAGAACTTGTTAAGGCTCTCATGACAGACTGTTTTGCTACTCTATACTGTTTGGAGCGTGCTCCTCTGTAACCTTTAGCTAATTTTAATGTTCTATTATGTTTCTTTTTAGCGTTTAAGCCGCCTTTAATTCTTGCCATGTTCTATTCCTCCTTAACCAATTCTTATAAATATGGTAAAATCTTCTTCATATTCTTAACATTTGTTGCATCTGTCATTGCAGGTTTTCTAAGATTTCTCTTAGTCTTAGTTGTTTTCTTTGTTAAGATATGTCTCTTATAAGCCTTGTTTCTCTTTAATTTTCCTGTTCCTGTTAATTTGAAACGTTTTGCTGCTGCTCTGCTTGTTTTCTGTTTTGGCATAATTTATTCCTCCTTAAAATCATTATCTTTTCTCTGCCAGCACCATACCCATGCTTCTGCCTTCCAGCTTTGGTGCTTTCTCCACTACTGCAATATCTGCAAGTGCTTCTGCAAAATCATCCAGAATATGTTTGCTTGCCTGTACATGTGCCATTTCTCTACCACGGAAACGAAGTGTAACTTTTACTTTATTTCCTTTGGAAATGAACTTTCTTGCGGCATTCATTTTGGTATTCAAATCATTGGTATCGATATTTGGAGAAAGACGAACTTCTTTTAATTCAACCGTTTTCTGTTTCTTACGTGCTTCCTTCTCTTTTCTTGCAAGCTCATATCTGTATTTACCGTAATCGATAATCTTACATACAGGTGGCTTTGCTCCAGGAGCAATCTTTACTAAATCAAGTTCTGCTTCCTGTGCCAGCTTATATGCTTCTCTTGCTGACATGATACCTAACTGTTCACCATCCGCACCAATCAGGCGGACTTCCTTATCTCTGATTTGTTCATTGATCATTAACTCGCTAATGGTCGTACACCTCCAAAATTAAATTCACCACAGCTTTGCCAGACAACTTTCCGTTTATTTCCGCAAAAAAAGTGGATAGACAGACTATCCACTTCAAAATGATTCGCTCATTGCATACTCATTATAAACACTTAGTCACTTGATTGTGCTAAGGTGAGAGTGGATACTCTACTTTCTTCAACTTGCTTATAGTACCATATGTCATTTCGTTCGTCAAGCATTATTTTTACCGATATTCGCTTCTGATATTTTCCGCCCTCTCAATAATCGTTTCCGGGAACCCGGTAAAGGAAAGCAGGCGGATTGCATTCTGGGAATTTGCCGGTCCCTTCTGCAATTTATAATCAAATACAATATCCGCTTCTCCAAACTCTTCGGAAAAATGATAATTGTCATAACCAATTTTTTCAAGCTCCGTCAATTCCTTATCATGGGATGCCACAATTGCAATGCAGTTATGATGTGCCAGATATTCCATGATTGCTTTTGAAGCTGCAATACGCTCCTGGGTATTGGTTCCTCTTAAGATTTCATCAATAACACAGATAACCAGTTCATCCTCCGACAAAGCATCCAGGATACGTTTTAAATATTTAATCTCTTTAATAAAATAACTGTCACCGGATAAAATATCGTCTCTTACCGCCATGGAAGTAATCATTTTTGCATGAGGCAGGTGCATTCTTTTTGCGGTGCAGGTATGAATGCTCTGTGCCAGTATCACATTAACAGCTATGGTCTTGATAAAGGTTGACTTACCGGAAGCATTGGAGCCTGTGATAATGCAGTTATGCTGAAGTTCCATAGAATTGGTCACTGCTCCATGAAGCAGCGGATGATAAATTTCTTCCATCTCAAGCTGCTTTGCTTCCTCATATTCCGGTACTGTCACAAGAGGCAGACTCTTTCGGAAAGAGCCTGTGCTGACCGCTGCATCCAGTTCTCCTACCACCCGGTAAATCTTAAGATAAGCATCCTGGTTATCCATAAACTGATTCAATACTTTCATATAAGTAAGGATATGCCACTGGGTTACTCCCAGCAGGAAATCCTGCAGCATTTCAAACACATCTCCCATGGCATTTCTGCTCTGGATATTTAGCAGAAATGCCTTCTTATCCATTTTGGCAAATACCGGAAGCAGTGGTGCCAGTTCCTCACATATTTTGTCTTTCCGGTATTCCTGCTCCAGTTCTCGTGCTACCGTAATCAGGTATGCCGCCGTTCCCATCATATGAATCTCCTGGTCAAACTTCAGACGGACCGTAAAGATATACACCGACAAATTCACAAGAAATACTACCACCAAAGCTGACAGAGCATATATATTATGAAATACGACTGCCGCCACAACAACTACCACCAGCAATATCCGGAGCATCTGATAAACCCAGAGATTTGAAATTGCAAAATCCTCTACTGTCTGGATAAAGGATGGAATATAGTAAGCCTCGTCTCTCTTTCCAAGCTTTGACAAAGTTTCTTCCAAATGATAGCGTTTTTCATCATCTGCTTCACAAAAAGCTATTCTTTTTTCTAAAAGCTCCTCTTCTTCCTTCGTCTGCTTCGCATAATGAAGCTTTGCATATAAAATTTCTTCTCCCATGGTGGAATCACAGTTGTTGATTCTCTGGTACACATCATCCATATTAAGGTCATTCCATGTGACCTCATCCACCTGCTGTGTTCCACCCACAGTATCCAGATAATTTCTTATCAGTTCTCTTTTAAATTCCTTTTTCTCAGGTTCTTTTCCATATTTTTCTTTCAGTGTCCGTTTGCAGCGGTTCTTCCAACTTTCTTTTGTCTTAATTGCTGAATAAGTAAATCCTGCAATCATAATTACTACAAGGATTGCTGCTTCCATTTCTTCGCCTTCCTACTGCATGATCCCAATGGTATCTATCCAGTAAATATTATCTTTATCCATAATTCCATTTACAGTAACGGTATCTCCCGCATGCAGGAAAATCAATTGTTCATTATCAGAAAACTTCTGCCAGTATACCATACCGTCGTCTCCTGCCAGATAAACATAGGTCTCTCCTGCAATCTCAACATACTGCATTTCACTGATTACAAAACTTCTTGTCTCTGTCTCACCTTCCGGAATTGTTTTTCCTTTGGCTGCTGTCTGTGCATTACCTGCAGTGCTGTTGCTGTCCCCGGAAGAATTTTCTGCCTCTTCCGGATTCCCAGTGTTTTCTGTACCATCACTGCCTGTCATCTTACGATACTTTGCAAAGCACTCATCGAGACTGGCTGCTGTTGTTACCATATTATAAGATTCTACATTTACCATGCCATAAAGTTTCACTATGCCGCTGGCATCTTTTAATACCATGATATAAGTCGGCTGACCGTCTACATTAATCAAAGACGGGAAAGATGCACGGTATCCTTTCTCCTGCACTTCTCCTTCTGCAGCAGCCATTGCAGAGCTTTCATCTGCTCCTGCAATACTGTAATAATGTGCTTCTGAAGTCCGCTCATTTACCAGTATAAACCCGATATTAGAGGCATCATCATTGACAGAAGTAACTCCGGTATAAATCCAGATATCCCCGTCTTTGGCAACATAGCCGAAGTTTGCTTCGTAAGATTCCTCATCTCCGTCTTCATCCTCTACTACCGTTTCCGTACATTTCTTACAGCCTTTTTTGCCGAAGATGCTGTTCATAAATCCATTAGATAATTCTCCATACCAGTTATACTGTTCCACCAGAAGATCCCCGTCAAAGACGTCATCCATCCAGTTCGGCACTTCTGATGCATCATAATACTGACAGTCTCCGCTGATTGGGTCACAGCTGATTGCACCCTCAACAGTTTCTCCACCAAATAAACCGATGGTGTATTTGTATACACTGGCAATATAGTATGGGTTTCCATCTTCGTCCACTTCAAAATGAAGATTTCCGAAAAGTTTATCCGGGTAATTCATACGGATATGCCTTCTTAAATCCTTGCCAAAGTAAGCAGACGGAACATAAATCATTCCTTCCTTTACCGGAACATACTGCGCCTTCTGTCCTACCGGATCAACAGTTATATAACCTGGAACACCATTTTCCTTATTTCCCATATATTTAAAGAAGCCGGCATACTCTAATGCAGATACTTTCGCTGGTGCCCCCTGATAATCAATCTGTGTGTAGTCTTCCGATACATTATACTGGCTCACCACTTCTGAAAGGCTTCCGATTTCACGATTACCCAGCAGCACTGCACTGTCCGTATCCATTAACGCAATCTTTGATACAGAAGATGCTGTATTGATATCGCTGTTAAAATCACTGTCTTCGATGGTCAGGATATCTGCATATGCTTGTGCATGGAACATTTTGCTGCCATAAAATAAAAGAAGCAGGAACAGAATTCCGATTACTCCAACTGCTGCAAAAATACCGTTTACCGGCTTTTCCAGCTTTCCTGCTGACTTACCTTCCGCCTTCCTGGCTGCCGATACCAACGCACCTATTATTCCTAACGGGAATAATATAACGCCTAATACAAACAGCCATAAACCTCTGGAATGAATATTCAGTGCCGGAAGCAGGAGATAATACATCACTGCTATCCATAAAATATAAATAACCGGAAGCACAATGGACAACCCCTTTACATGAGGCAGCTTTACCTGCATTGTTTCAAACTCCATTTTCTTCTTTTTCTTTGCCATACCTAATCTCCCTTTTCTTCTTTGCAATTATTATTGTATTATTTAATTAATACAATAACTCAATTTCAAAATAATGTCAAGTGAAAGCTTTCTTCAAATGGCTGGCAACTAAAAACAGCAGGACGACAAAATGTATTTTCATTTTCTATCGTCCTGCCTGCAATACTTATTTATATTATTTTTTTAAGCTCTTGCTGCTTTGCTATCACGCTTTTTATTCTGGATAACCATACATGCTACTGCAGCTGCGGTAACAGCCAGTGCCAGAATTCCCATTGGAAGATCTTTCTCACAGTCTCTCAAGAAAAACAGCACTGCCATAGCAATTACATATATAACAGCAATGATTCCATCTACTATTTTCATACTTTCTGCCTCCTGCCTTTATGCATTTCTCTTCTGACGAAGTACTGCCCTTACTACATTATATCCTGCAAATACAATCGTAAGAATCATCATAATCCAATGGATGATACAGTTATCTTCTCCCGCCGGATTTGCTGCCAGAGGAACTGCTTCATCTTCTAATGCAGTTACTTCCTGTTTTGCATTATCGTCCGTTACATTCGCCAGCGGAACCTCTTCATCTTCTAATACCACCGGTTCTTCTGCATCCTGTGGCTGCTGTGCTGCCTGCTGCTGTCTGACTGGTGTCTGTGCCACCTGGGTCTGTGTAACCGGAGTCTGTGCCTGGATTACCGGTGTCTGTACGGCTGTCTCCGGCTGTGTATTGTTATCTGCCGGAGTTACCGCTGTTTCTGATGATGCTGGCTGGGCTGGATTTGCCGGCTGTGCCGGTTCCGTTGATTCTGCCGGCTGGGTTGGTTCGGTTGGCTCGGTCGGCTCAGTTGGCTCGGTCGGCTCAGTCGGTTCGGTTGGCTCAGTCGGTTCGGTTGGCTCAGTCGGCTCAGTCGGCTCAGTCGGCTGGGTTGGTTCGGTTGGTCCAGTCGGTCCAGTCGGTCCAACTGGCTCGGTCGGCTCAGTTTCTTTCTCCTTTTCATCAAAAGAAGCATACACTACGGTACTATCATTTAAATCTGCAACATTTACTTTACTGCCATCTTCTAAAGTCCAGCCGGTAAATTCATAGGTTGTTGTCTCTGTCTCTGCCTTTACAGGATCTGTTACAGAAACTTCCGTTCCCTTTACTTCACGTACTTCCTGATATACATTTCCGTCTACCATAAAAGTAACGGTATAACTGTTATCAACAATTTCTCCATCAATATGCCAGGAATTCGGATTAATCATCCGGTACCATTCGATGCGGTAGAATCTTGCATCATCCCCTGCAATGCCGCTGTTCGCTGCATATGCATCTAAAACAGATGCAAGTGTTACCGGCATCTTTCCATCATAATTCTTTTCTGCATCAAAAGAGGCTGGTGCAGTAAAACCAGACATATCCGTTGTCACTTTCAGCTGATTTAAAGAAACTGCTGCTCTTCCTATATAGTCATAATTTGCTGTTGCATCACCAACTGTTCCTTCCGGACGGACAGTTCCTGCTTTCCGGATGTAGAACTCTGCCTTCTGTGTAAATGTATCTGCTACTTTTACATATACGTTATAACCCTCTGTATTGCGGAAAAGTTTTGTATATGTTGTCACTACACCTGCATTTTCATCCTCTAAGATGAATCCTTGGATTACGCTTTCCTCTGTGATTGCATAATCTGCTGCTTCTTCTAATACAGCCGGGTCTAAAATACAGTTTCCACTTAACAGCAGCAGTTTTCCATTTCCATATTTGGCATATACTTTTGCACGAATCTTACTGATTCCAAAGCTTACATTTACAGTTCCACTATAGTTACCGGTAAAGGTTACGGTTGCCAGAGCAGTTCCCTCTTCTACATTATCTTTGTAATTACCAACAATATAATCAGTTCCTGCTGTTAATACTTTTCCATTATAAGTTACGGTCACATCTTCTTCACTGAGTGTTACTGCTTTTCCGGTATAATATTTTTCCTTTGCAGCTGCAATCACGCTGTCATTTTCCACTTCTTTCGGAAGAATGGTATAGGTTGTATTTACCGTTCCTTTATAGTTACCGATTCCGGTAATTGCTGCTGATGCCTCTCCTGCATTTGGATTACTTCCACTGTATATTACAGTATAATCTTTTCCTTCTACTAATGTTTTGTCTCCATCCTTTACCACAACTGCAACTGTGTTTCCAGTATACTCAGTATCCTTTGCAGTTACCATTTCATTCGTCAACGTTTTCTGCCGGATAGTAAAGGTTGCTTCATTACTGTCTGCGGATTCAAATTTCTTTGCACTGGCTGTTGCAATTACCGTATAAGTTCCTGCATCCACCGGTGCTTTGCTTAATTTATTTCCTGCCTCATCAAAATAAGTATACGTGATGGAAATGCTTGGATTCTTCTCAATTCCCCAGCTGTATGCATTCGCATCACAGCTTAAGTTTTTCTCATCATTACTGCCATTATATTCAAAATCACTGGCTGTAAGATTTGCATACAATGCTTTTAAATAGGTTCTTACCGGTACAATAAATACAGTCTCTTTATAGTTCTCTGCTGCATTTCCTTCCGGCACAAATACTACATGATGGTCTACATCTTCAAAGATTGCAGTTCCAGTAGTATTAAACCACAGTGTCTCATCCGGGCTCTGCCACTCAAAATGGCCTTCCAGTTCCTGGTTCTCATCATTGACCGCTACTGCCATTCCGCCATTCAGATGGGACTCTCTCAGTTTTCCGGACATATGATTGATTGTTGCAGATGGTTTTTCCTTAATTACTGCCTCTGCCTTATTTACAGTTACCGTATAAGTCCTGCTTCCTGCCTCATATACATCTGTTGCCGGTGTTGTAATCGTATAAGTATAAGTTCCTGCATTTAAAATCTCTTTGTCACAGGTTCCAACAATACCACTCTTTGGACCATCCTTTACAAAGTTCTTTGCATTCAGTGTCTGGACTTTTCCGTTATAAGTCAGATTTGAAATGCTCTCTTCAAATACCGGAGTTCTCTTACTGATTTTAATAGTATATTTTTCTGTTTTCCATTGAAAGAGATAATTCTTATACTTGCACTTCAAGGTAACTGTTCCTGTCTTATCCGCAGTTACAGATACCTCTTTCTTATTTGTATTTTTTAATGTTACCTTATCTTTTCCACTGGTAACACTCCATTTGGTTTCGTAAGCAATCCATGCAGAACACTCGATTTTCTTCGTATCCTGCAGCTGCATCGTAATTGTATTATCCTTTTCGGCAGCTTTTACTGTCATCCCGGTTATTCCGGATAAGGACAATACCATCAATGCTGCCATTACAAAAGCTGTAATTCTTTTTCCCAACATTTTGGCTACTCTCATGTTTTTTCTCCTTTTATTCATTTTATCCATTTCCTGTTGATTTATGAATTGTATAACTAATCATAGCCTACTCCATGTTATAAAAAGCGTTACATTTTTCTATTTTTTCTTTATTCTTCCGAATTGTACTTAAATCTTCCTGTTTGTATTGTATTTCTCCTCGTATCTACTCGTCTGTTCCATTCACCAATACTTTATGATATTTCACATATTTCTTTCCAGCCGTCCGTTCCATGTTGTCATTGATTCTTTCTATCACAAGTCCGCAATTTTCTTCTTCAATACCTATTAAAAGTATCAGATACTGGTTTGTGCTGTATCTGGTATACAGGTCACCGCTGCGCAGGGAGTTTTTCAATGCCTGCTCCAGTTCTGCCCGGATGTATTCGAAATGAACACCGCCTTCTGAAGCATACCCCTTCCCATCGGTAATGGTGCTCATAAGAAGCCACGCGCTCTTTCCCGTACGCTGCAAAACCCGTTTTGCAAAGCGGTAATTTTCAATGAAAACAGGATACGAACAGTAAAATGCTCCTTCCTCTCTCTCTTCTTCCAGCTTCTCCTGTATTGCCTGAATATGAGTGGCATCATCCTCCGTAACACAGCTGCTAATTCGTTTTAATTGTTCCAGCATAGACTTTGAAGGCTCACTGCCAAGCTCTGCCAGCAGCATTTCTTCTGTCTTATGATATAATGCCACCGCCTCTTTGGAACGCTTCATGGCAATCAATGCCTCCATCTGGTATACCTGCCAGTCATCCAGTGGATAAAGAACCGCTGCTTTTTCTGCTATCTCATATAATTTCTGATACTCCTGCTCATCCCGGTAAATTCCGCACAGTCTCTTTACACAGGACATATATAATTTCCGGTATTTCGTTGCCCAGAAAATTACCCATTCCGATGCTCCCAGTGCCGGCAAAAATTCTCCACGGTACAGCCTGACTGCTTCCTCTAATTCTGTTTTTCCAAAATCTTCCGCCTGTTTCAATGCATGCTCTGCCTTCTCTTCAAAAGAAATGCAATCACAATGATACGGAATTTCCGGTGTCCAGTAATAAACTCCCTTTCGGCTTATAATATAATCGCTCTCCGGCAGTCCCTGCTCCTTAAGCAGTTTCCGCACCCGGAAAAGAATTGCCCGGAAACTGTTGGATGGGTTTGCGACCTCCTCATTTTCCCATAGTCTTCCCACCAGTTCTTCCCTTGTTACCCCTTCTGTACCCGCATGCAGAATAATCTGAAGCAGCCGGTTCGTCTTTGTCGTTGATTTCCGGTCTATGATAAAGGAATGATTTCCATATTGCATTCGAAATGTTCCAAGCATACTTACTTCTAAAATTTTTTTCATGCTTCCTGCCCCCCTGCAGATTATTTTTCCTAATTGCAGTATAAAGGACTTTGTTTTTATACGCAAAAGATTTTTCTCATTTCTTCCGGATTGTCAAAACGAAAGATTACTCTTATAATCATATTCATAAATAATTCTAAAAAATAATTGTTTCGAGCTGTTAGAAAGGATTATACCATGGAAACAGGATTTATTGATTTACATGTACATTCAACCTGCTCTGACGGAACTTTTACTCCATCTGAGCTGGTTCATGAAGCCAGACGTCATTCGATATATGCCTTTGCCCTTACTGACCACGACTGTATCGATGGTATTAGAGAAGCGCAGGAAGAAACCTTGCGGCTTAACTCCCCGGATGCACCGGAAGTCATTGCCGGTGTTGAACTCTCCTGTGAACTGGATGACCGTGAAATCCATATGGTCGGGCTATATATTAACCCGGACGATAAAGTATTTAATGATAAATTAAATGCATTCCGTTCTTCCCGCACAGACCGCAACCGCCTGATGGTTGATAAACTGCAGCAGGAGGCACACTTTGCCATTGATTATGACAGTCTTATCAGAGAATTTCCGGATGCAGTCATTACAAGGGCACATATTGCAAGATACCTTGTAAATCATGGTCTTGCCAAAGATATGAATGCAGTATTCAGTAAATATATCGGGGATGACTGTCCTTATTATGTAGACCGTCATAAAATCACTCCGCAGGAAGGTATTTCCCTGATTCATCATGCCGGTGGTCTTGCCATTTTAGCCCATCCGGTACTCTATCGCATGAATGCAGACCGATTGGACACTCTGGTTCAGACACTGGTAGAAGAAAGCCATTTAGATGGTATTGAAGCCGTCTATTCCAGCTACCAGCTTGGTGACGAACAGAACATCAAGAAGCTTGCGCAAAAATATCATCTGCTTATTTCCGGTGGCTCTGACTTCCACGGAAGTAACAAACCTTATATTTCCATGGGAAACGGAACGAGACATATGCCGATTCCTTATTATATTTTATCAGATATTAAAAATGCGCTGCATTGCAGATAGCTTACTACTCATGTACACCAAGAGGGACTGTCATTTTACAATTTCTGTAAAACAACAGTCCCTCTTTATAGATACTTTCTATTTTTTGTCTTTCACCTCGTCTAATGCATTTCGAAAGATTCGTTCAAATTCATTTTCGGAACATTTTTTCCGGCTGGATTCATCCGAATACCCTCTATTCTGCTGTCTTGCCTGCTCGTGAACGAGCAAAACAACCGGAACCTTAAAATAACCGTCATATCCGTATGCGACAATCCCCTCCCTGGAGCTTTATTTCAATGGTTTCATATTATATATCGGCAAAAGTGTCTGATTTCTTTAGTCCTCTACCGGTTCTGCCGGAATAAAAATACGGTCTTTTACCACATCCGCAGGCTTTGGTGCTGCTTCTTCTGCTTCCCTGCAGAACTGCAGCTGTGAATTCACCAGCACCTTTCCACGTTTGTCAACCTTTTCATAGGTGCCATCCTTCTGAAGGAGATGTGCTTTCGTATTATCTGCCAGTTCCACATCCAGAATATGCATTACTTTATGCTTTAACTCTTCATTTTCTACAGGGAAAATAATCTCTACACGGCGGTCTAAGTTACGCGGCATCCAGTCAGCACTTCCCATGTAAATTTCATCCTGTCCATCATTATAGAAATAGAAAATTCTGCTGTGCTCCAAGAAATTTCCTACAATGGAACGCACTCTGATATTTTCACTGATCTTTGGAATACCTACCTTCAGGCAGCAGATTCCACGTACCACCAGATCAATCTGCACTCCCGCTGCTGATGCTTCATACAAAGCTGCAATAATATCACGGTCACAAAGAGAATTCATCTTGGCAACAATTTTGGCTGTCTTTCCCGCCCTGGCGTATTTTGTTTCACGCTCAATTAATTTCAAGAAACGCTTCCGCAGCCAGATTGGTGCTACCACCAGCCGGTTCCAGGACAGCGGTTCAGAATAACCAGATAACATATTAAATACTGCTGTTGCATCTTCACCGATTGCTTCCGAACAGGTAAAGATACCACAGTCTGTGTACAGCTTTGCAGTGGAATCGTTATAGTTTCCGGTTCCAAGATGTACATAACGGCAGATGCCTTCTTCTTCTCTTCTTACGACCAGTGCAATCTTGCTGTGGGTCTTTAAGCCCACCAGACCATAGATGACATGGCAGCCTGCTTTCTCTAATTTTTTTGCCCAGACAATGTTATTTTCCTCATCGAAACGGGCTTTTAATTCTACCAGAACAGATACCTGTTTGCCATTTTCTGCTGCCTGTGCCAGTGATGCAATAATCGGCGAATTGCCACTGACACGGTAAAGTGTCTGTTTGATTGCCAGTACATCCGGATCTTTGGCTGCCTGACGGATAAATTCGACTACCGGATCAAAGGTCTGGTATGGATGATGCAGTAAAATATCACCTTTTTTAATTGCATCAAAGATACTCTCTCCCTGCTGGATCTGTGGCACCGGCTGTGGCGTATATGGTTTGTAACGTAAATCATCACAGCCTTCCAGTCCATACATCTTCATCAGGTAAGTCAAATCAATCGGTCCATTGATTTTAAAGATATCATCCTCTGACTCTACCCGAAGTTCATCCTTTAAAAATGCCAGCAGACGCTTATCAATGCCATATTCCACTTCC
The DNA here is from genome assembly GCF_003462605.1 of Roseburia sp. OM04-10BH. Taxonomy (NCBI): domain Bacteria; kingdom Bacillati; phylum Bacillota; class Clostridia; order Lachnospirales; family Lachnospiraceae; genus Roseburia; species Roseburia sp. OM04-10BH. Next base: position 35,325 of record NZ_QTZI01000004.1, on the reverse strand, counting down.
AGCCGGATAACTTCGCCCCACTGCCGTTTCTTTAAGGATTTTTCAATTTCTTTCAGTAAATCCTCTGCTTCGTCCTCATCAAAGGAAAGGTCCGCATTACGCATAATACGATACGGATAAGCACAGACCACTTTATGGCCTAAGAACAATTTGGAAATATTCTTCTCAATAATCTGCTCCAACAGGATAAAGGATTTCTCGCCTTCCTTTACGGATGGAATCGGAATCAGCCTTGGTAATACAGATGGCACCTGAACGGTTGCATATTCATAAATGGATCCGCCCTTCTTCCCCTCTGCCTTAAGCTTCTTCTCTTCTGCTTTGCCAAGGAGGTCATCCTTCTTCGGATTTTCTTCCAGTAAAGCTACAATGTTTAATGTCTTATTGCGAATCAACGGAAATGGTCTGGATGCATCCACTGCCATCGGTGTCAGTACCGGATATATATTTTCTTCAAAATAACGGTCTACATATTCTGCCTGAAAATTTTCCAAATCTTCATAGGCATCTACAATATAGATTCCTCTTGCATTCAATAGCGGAATCAGGGAACGGTTATAAGTAGAATACTGCAGTTCTACCAATTCCCTGGTATCATGATTAATGGCTGCTAACTGTTCAGACGCTGTCATACCGGCAATATCTGTTTTCTTATAGCCCGCATGTACCATATCCTTTAAAGAAGCCACACGTACCATGAAAAATTCGTCCAGATTTGAAGAAGTAATGCTGACAAATTTTAACCGCTCCAGCAGCGGAATGGATTTGTCTCTTGCTTCATTCAATACTCTGCCATTAAATTTAATCCAGCTCAACTCACGGTTTTCATAATATTCCGGATTCGTATATTCTTTTAATTTTTCCATTCGCATACTCTCCTAACTATAGACCTTTTTCACTTTAATCACCGGTTTCATACTGAATACTTCTTCAAAGAAGGACGCCTTGGACTCAAACAGTCCCTTTTCCAAAGTCACATCATCTTCCGTCTCTATGGTAATAATCAGATTTCTTCCGGAAACAGATGTCTTTACATTCTTAAATTTCTGTTTGTGGCTTCTATCCATGGCATTTGCCACCTTAAGGATAGCTGCAAGCTTGGCTACAGTAAGATAACTGTCATGATCCATCTTATCTGCCAGTCTGTCATAGCTGTCTATCGGTAGTGTATTATAAAGTACCGTAGACGCCACAATTTCACGCTCCAGATGAGTCAATCCAATAATTTCCGAAGAAATAATAATGTCATAGGAGCACTGCGGTCCATTAACCAGACTGACAAATTTACCACAGTCATGGAGAATGGCTGCTGTCCTTAGCATCAGCCGCTCTCTGTTTCCCAATCCATGAATCTTCTTCATGGCATCAAATATCCGGACTGCCATCTGCTCTAATGCTTCAAGATGTGGCTGATAGCCGAAATATCTTTTGGACATACATTCCGCCGCAGATATTACATCTTCTTCGAAATCATGTGTTGCTTTCACCATATTATGCCGCTGTGCATAATCATATGCTATACCATCATTTACATTCACACCCGGAACTACTACATTCTGGGCATTTAATGTGGTAACTAACTGACGGTAGATAACCAGTGCCGGAATCAGCAATGTATCACTCTCGTTGGTGATTCCTAATTCTCTTGCAATCTGTCCTGTATTCTTTGCTCTCAGCTTCTCCGTATAACGATAGAACTTGTCCGCATCTACCATACATTTGCCATTTTCTTTACTGATTTTCGGCATAAATGCAGAGATATAATCTCCCATAAAAATAACATAACGGATGCCATCCTTTGGCAGATAAAGAGCTTTAAAGACCTCTAATTCCTTATCTACGACTTCCTGTATCTGCTGCTCATAATTACCGCTGCTTTGCATGCCAAGGTCAAAGAGTTTCTCCTGCACACGCATAATTCCAATCAGAAGATGCTGCGTGGTAACTACCTTTCCTTTTACAAAAAGTGTTATCTGCATACTGCCACCACCTACATCAACTACTGCTGCATTCTGACTGGTCATATCCTCAAAATTCTTCTGGGATGCCACCGTCTTATAACTGATAAAACGATGTTCCGAATTGCTCAGCACTTTCACATTAAGTCCGGTCCGAATCCGTATCTGGTCTAAAATAAATGCTTCGTTCTGTGCATCCCGGATGACAAGACCTGAATATGCTTCATACTCATCCGTCCGGTACATCTCCATAATCCCCACGAATTCTTTCAGCACCTGACACAATTCATCCGCTGTTTCATATCCAACATATCCCTGGGAATAAACATCCCTTCCCAATTCTATTCTATGGCGGACATGGTCAATTTCCCGGATTCCTCTCTTAATGGAAAGCTCAAACACTTTCATGCTGATTTCATAAGACCCGATATAAATTGCTGCAAAAGTCTTCATCCGTGCTCCTCCTCCTGTGTAAATCTTCTGTTACACTTCCTGTCCTAACATATAATTGATAAACTGCTGTGCGGTTCTTCCGGAAAGTCCACCATGACTTAACTCCCATTTGTTGGCTTCTGCTAAAAGCTCTTCTGCCGGAAGATGTACTCCCTGCTTTTCTGCCAGTTCTACTACAATCTGCTGGAATTCTTTCTTGGTCGGTGCTCCAAAGTAAATAGATACACCAAAACGATATACCAGCGAAAGTTTTTCCTGTACGGTATCAGAAGTATGCATATCCTCACGCACTTCCTCTTTATCTGAAAAGTTCTCACGAATCAGATGTCTGCGGTTTGAGGTTGCATAAATCAGCACATTGTCCGGTTTCTTCTCCAGCCCACCTTCAATTACAGCTTTCAAATATTTGTATTCAATTTCAAATTCCTCAAAAGATAAATCATCCATATATATAATAAATTTATAATTACGGTTCTTTATCATGGAAATAACCGTGTTCAAATCTTTAAACTGATGCTTATAAACTTCAATCAGGCGAAGTCCCTGCTCATAATACTGATTGGCAATTGCCTTTATGCTGGTTGATTTACCGGTACCTGCATCACCAAACAACAGACAGTTATTGGCACTCTTTCCCTTTACAAAAGCTTCTGTATTATCCACCAGCTTCTTCTTGGCAATTTCATAGCCTACCAGGTCATCGAGTTTCACATGAGCGATTCTGGTAATCGGTGCCAGTTCTACAACACCATTGGTATTCTGGATACGGAATGCCTTATGTAAGCCTAGATTTCCCACACCAAATCTTGCATAGAATCCGGTTACGCTGTCCTGAAATGCATTGGTATCCTTTGCTCCTGCCAGTTCTACAGCCAGTTCACAGATGCAGTCACGGATACGTTTGTTAAATACGCTTCCATTATCATCCGGTCCCTTGAAATTCTGAAGCACATCCATATCATCAATTTCCAGAGTCTTTGCCACTTCATTTAAGTTATAATCAAACATTTCTTTTAAAATAGCAAAATCATGGGCTGCAATCGCATTGATACTTCCGTTTACTGCTCCTTTCATTTCGCAGGCGGTACTGTAGGCATTTTCATTATTTACCATAATAAACGCAAGAAAACAGTGCCACAGATTTCCTTCAAAACCGTGGCTCACTGCCAGTTCAATCAGTTGGTTCAAACATCTATAATACAATTCTACTATATCAGACCGATTGTAAAATTCACTATCATAGTTTTCCAAAATCCATGTAAAATTATAAAATAATTCTCCATTTTCAAAGTTCTTATATAAAATTAATTCTCCTGAATGTTTCATCTTAATGTCTTACCTGTCTTTCTAATAATTTCCAAGAATTTTAAAGTTTTCAGCTTCTTCTTTGATTCCATGCAATGCATTCTTTACTGCACTCTCATTTAAATTTCCTTCAAAGTCAATAAAGAAACGATATTCCCAGTTCCGCTCTCCTAATGGTCTTGATTCTATCTTATTCATGTTCAAATCATTAAAAATAAAATGGGATAACATATGATAAAGAGATCCACTTTCATGCGGAATTTCAAAGCAGATACTGATTTTTCCGGCATTCTTTAAGAATATCTTACGGCCGGTTACAATGACAAACTTTGTACAGTTATTGCTGTTATCCTGGATATGCTCGTCCAATATATCAAGCCTGTAAATATCGGCAGTAAGACGGCTGGCAATGGCTGCCTGTCTTAGGAGACCATCTTCTTTTACTTTTTTTGCTGCCATGGCAGTATTCTTAAAGCTGTGTTTTTCCCAGTTCCGATGCTCGTCCAAATATCTGCCACACTGCATCAGTGCCTGCGGATGGGAATATACCTGTTCAATATCAGATAGCTTTGAGCCTTTCGTTCCGAGCAGGCAGTGGTCTATTGGAATAATCTGTTCTCCCACGATACAATTATCATATTCTACCAGCAAATCATAATTTTCTGACACAATTCCGGCAGAAGAATTCTCAATCGGAAGCACTGCATAATCTGCTTCTCCTTTTGCGATTGCTTCCATGGCATCCCGCCAGGTCTGCACATGATAACTGTTTGTGGTATCATGGAAAAACTGCTGCATTGCCATCTGGCTGTATGCGCCCTCTTCTCCCTGATATACGATTCTTATATTTTTATCCGGAAGTGCCGCTACCTCTTCAAATGGTATCGGCTCCATAATGCCTTTTTCTGCCAGCTTCTGATACTGCCGTTTTCTGCTCATGCTCATCAGATGTTCAAAAAGTTCTCTTGTTCCACGCTTTAAAAACGGGTCATCTACCATGGAAGTTACCTTTTCTAACTTCTCTTCTTCCCTTGCCTTATCAAAGACTTTTTTCCCGGTAGAAAGCTTATAATCTGCCACCTGTTCAGTCAGTGCCATACGTTTTTCATACAGTGACACCAGCTCTTTGTCCACGCTGTCAATTTCTGCTCTTATCTCTTTTAAATCTTTCATTGTTATCTTTCACCTTATTATTTTTTTCTATCATATACCATTCCCATTTCGGTTGCAAGTTTCCCGAAAGAAAGTTATAATTTTTATCGTAAGAATTGTGGAATTTGGAAATGTTATAGGAAAGTTCTTTCCTGTCGTATTTCCAAATTTCACAATCGTCTGATTACATATAACATCAAAGGAGGATTCTTATGAAAAACAAACGAAAAAAACAGCTCTTTATCACGATTGCAATTATTCTTATTCTGATTACAGTGTTTTGTCTGATTCATTTTCTCAACCGCACAAAAATGAATTCCGGTTATGTCAATGGAAATTCTGCCGGTAATCTTTATAACGGTGGACTTTTCTGTGAAAGCAACGGCACTGTTTTCTTCAGTAATCCTTCCGACAACCACCGACTCTATTCCATGAATCCTGATGGTTCTGATATGAAGAAGCTTTCCGATGATACCGTCTCTTATATCAATGCAGATGATCACTATGTTTACTATGTCCGAAACAACAAGAGTGAGGATACTAATTTCTCTTTTCTGAATTTTGGAACTAACAGCTTATGCCGTATCAACCGTGATGGAGGCAGGGTTACCATTTTAGATGACGACCCAAGTCTTTATGCCGGACTGTACGGAAATTATATTTACTATATCCACTATGACAAAGAAACGGCTTCTACCCTGTATCGGATAAAAATCGACGGAACAAAAAAAGAACAGGTTTCTAAGTTTCCTTATAAGACCTGCTCCTCTAATGGACAGTATATGTACTTTAATGGCGAAAACGATTCCCACTCTCTCCTGCAGCTTGATACTGCTGACAACTCTGTTGCTACACTCTATAGCTGCACCTGTTATGAACCGACTGTAATCAATGACACGGCTTATTACATGGATGGAGACAACGATTATGGACTAAGCACTTATTCCTTAAGCAGCGGTACTGCCAACCTTATCATCCCATCCAGAATTGACTGCTACAACGTCACCGGGGATTATATCTATTATCAGAAAAATGGCGAGGGTGCCGGTATCTACCGCTGTCTCACCGACGGAAGCAATGAGGAATTACTGATATCCGGTAATTATACCGCATTACATACCACCTCACAGTACCTTTACTTCTATGAATACGGCAATGACTCTGTCTGTTATCAGATGCCACTTAGCGGAACCGGAAATGATATCGGTGTATTTACGCCGGAGAAATTATAATCTACCATTCCAAAAGCCGCATCAGAGCTGAAGTTTTTCTTCCTCTCCAATGCGGCTTTTTCTATTTTATTACAAACTATACTTTTTTCTTCTGTCTGCAAAGAAATTGAAAAATATCCTTTTCCAATAAACGTCCCTTACAGGCTGGTACGAACCTGTTTTGGTTTATAGCCTTCTTTTTCCAAAGCATTGATAATCTGCTGTTTATGCTCCGGTCCAAAGCACTCTAATGTAATGCGAAGTTCAACTGCTGCGGTACGGTTGGTTGTTACAAACTGGTTATGCTCCAGCTTGATAACATTTCCCTGCTCTCTTGCGATGATTCCGGACACTTTACAAAGCTCACCCGGCTTATCCGGAAGCAGTACAGATACAGTAAAGATTCTGTCACGGAAAATAAGTCCCTGCTGAACAACGGAAGACATGGTAATGACATCCATGTTGCCACCGCTCAGGATGGATACGACCCGTTTGTCTTTCACATTCAGATGCTTTAATGCGGCAACGGTAAGTAAACCGGAGTTCTCTACCACCATCTTATGGTTTTCTACCATATCAAGGAAAGATACGACCAGCTCATCATCACTTACGGTGATGATATCGTCTAAGTTCTTCTGAATATATGGGAAGATTTTTTCTCCCGGAGTCTTTACTGCGGTACCATCTGCAATGGTATTTACTGCCGGAAGTGTTGTAACCTTACCCGCCTTAAAGGAAGCCTGCATACAATTTGCTCCAGCCGGTTCTACACCAATCACTTTAATCTTTGGATTCAGTAATTTGGCAAGAGTGGAAACACCGGTTGCCAGTCCGCCTCCTCCGATTGGAACTAAAATATACTCAACCAGCGGAAGTTCTTTAAAGATTTCCATGGCAATGGTTCCCTGACCGGTTGCAACCGTCAAATCATCAAAAGGATGGATAAAGGTATATCCATGCTTCTCAGCCAGTTCATAAGCATGTGCACATGCTTCATCATAAACATCTCCATAAAGTACTACATCAGCACCATAGCTCTTGGTACGGTTTACTTTAATCAGTGGTGTTGTGGTTGGCATAACGATGGTTGCTTTACAACCATAGCATTTTGCTGCATAGGCAACACCCTGGGCATGGTTTCCTGCGGAAGCTGTAATCAGTCCCCTCTCTCTTTCTTCTTCGGATAAAGTGCTGATTTTATAATAGGCTCCACGTACCTTATATGCTCCGGTAAACTGCATATTTTCTGGTTTCAGATATACTTTGTTACCGGTCTGCTCACTCAAATAATTGCTGTAAATTAATTTGGTCTCCAAAGTTACTTCTTTTACTTTTTCACTTGCTTCTTCAAATTTATCTAATGTTAACATTCTGTCTCTCCTTCTTCTCCCGAATCTTCCTTTACATCAAACAATGCATTTACAAACTGCCCGGAATCAAATTTCTGTAAATCATCTATGGTTTCACCGACACCGATATATTTTACAGGGATGCCAAGCTCTGACTGAATGGCAACTGCGATACCACCTTTTGCGGTTCCGTCCATTTTCGTTAAAATAATTCCGGTAATGTCTGCCACCTCTGCAAACTGTCTTGCCTGTGCCAGTGCATTCTGTCCGGTTGTAGCATCCAATACTACCAAGGTCTCGCGGTATGCATCGGAATACTCTTTTTCCAGAATACGGTTGATTTTGCGAAGCTCTTCCATCAGGTTTTTCTTGTTATGAAGCCGTCCGGCAGTATCGCACAAAAGGACATCTGCCTTTCTTGCTTTCGCAGCTGCTACTGCATCGTATACCACAGAGCCCGGGTCAGCACCCTCCTGGCCGCCAATCATGTCTACTCCGGCACGGTTCGCCCATTCCTTTAACTGGTCTCCTGCCGCTGCACGGAAGGTATCTGCCGCAGCTAAAACCACGCGTTTACCCTGACTCTTTAATTTACCTGCCAGCTTGCCAACAGAGGTTGTCTTTCCGACTCCGTTTACACCAATGACTAAAACGACAGATTTTTCTTCCTCGAAGCGGTATGCAGTCTCGCCTACATCCATCTGCTCTTTGATACTCTGAATCAGAAGCTCTTTACAGTCTGCCGGCTCTTTGATTTTTTCTTCTTTGACACGTTCCTTCAACTTGTCCAAAATTGCCTCTGTGGCATGTACACCAAGGTCTCCCATAATCAGAATCTCTTCGATTTCTTCATAGAAATCATCATCAATATGTGAAAATCCATGAAATACAGAATCAATACCGGATACAATGTTATCTCTTGTCTTGGTTAATCCTGATACAAGGCGGGCAAAAAAGCCTTTTTTCTCTTTCTTTTCTTCTTCCATCTTGTCACTTCTTTCTCTGTTCATTTCTCTTATTTATCTAAATCTTCTTCAATCAGATTTACACTTACCAGTGTGGATACACCCTTCTCCTGCATGGTAATTCCGTATAGGCGGTCGGCTGCTGCCATGGTTCCTCTTCGGTGCGTAATGATAATAAACTGCGTATTCTTCGTTAATTTATGCAGATATTTTGCAAAACGTCCTACGTTAGAATCATCTAACGCTGCCTCAATCTCGTCTAAAAGACAGAATGGGGATGGCTTTAAGTTCTGAATTGCAAATAACAGTGCAATGGCTGTCAACGATTTCTCTCCACCGGACAACTGCATCATGTTCTGCAGCTTCTTTCCAGGTGGCTGCGCAATAATACGGATGCCGCACTCTAAGATGTCCTCATCCTCGACTAACTCTAAGGTTCCTTTACCACCACCAAAGAGGTCCTTAAATGCCTTATCAAATTCATGCTGGATTTCCGCAAACTTCTCGGTAAACTGCTTGCGCATTCCGGTATCCAGATCTTCAATGATACCCACCAGCGTCTGCTCTGCTTCTACTAAATCATCATGCTGCGTCTTTAAAAACGTATAACGTTCACTGATTTCTTTATATTCTTCAATGGCATTGACATTGACATCACCCAATTTTCGGATATCATCCTTGATACCGTAAATCTGTTTCTTAAGTTCCGGCAAATCCTGATATTCTTCATTGCGAAGCAGCAATGCGTTATGCGGAGTCAGCTCATATTCCTCCCACATATAATTGGTCTGGTATTCACCTGCCTCTTCTAACTTCTCTCTCTGGCTGTTCAGTCGGAAAATCTCTTTGTCAAGATTTGCAATCCGCTTGGAAATCTCTTCTCTTCGTTCAAAGAATCCCTTATACTCTGCTGACATCTGTTCTTTTGCAGCAATGCTCTCAGAAAGCTTCTGATTCAATGCCGCATAATTCTCATCGGATGCAAGAATGGTCTTTCGGATGACTTCAATGTCTGCCTCATGACGTTTTGCATCTTCTTTGGATTCTGCTGACTGATTCTTCAAAGACTCCTGATTCTTGTATACACGCTCTAATTCTTCTTCCACACGTTCTAAGTTTTCCTGTATGAATTCCTGTTTCTGTGTGAATCCGGCTTCCTCTAACTGCACCTTGGAAACAGCTTCAGTTGCAGCCTCTTCCAGTTTCATCTGTTCTTCTAAAATTACCTGGAACTGCTCTGCCTGGGCTTTGATTTCTTCTTCCCGTACTTCTGCTTCTTTGATTTCCTCTTCCGTACGTTCCTTGCCCTTCTTAATATCCGTCAACTGTTCTTCAATATCCTGGCTCTCATTCTTTAAGCCTTCAAATACGCTCTCGCTTTCATTCTTCTGCTGCAAGGTACGGTCTACATTCATCCTGGCTGTATTCTGCTGTAAATACTGTTCCTGTAAATCAGTCCGTACCTTTTCCATATCCTGCATGGCAAGTTCCTGTGCAGTGCGGATTTCTTCGCTCCGCTCCTTGCAGGATGCAATGGTTTTCTTCAGTTCTTCCAGTCTCTTCGTCAAATCGTCAATTTCGCGTTTTCTTCCCAGAAGATTACCGGTATTCTTAAAGGCACCACCGGCAATGGAACCACCCGGGCTTAAATACTCACCCTCCAAGGTTACCATATGTAAAGAATAATGGCTCTTCTTCGCCAGTGCCAACGCATGGTCAATGGAGTCCATAACAAAGACTCTTCCAAGAAGATAGGACATTACACCGTCAAATTTTGCATCATGTTTTACCAGCGTATCTGCCTTTCCGATTACGCCTTCTTCTTTTAAGAATACATCCTGCTTGCTGTTATCCTTACCGGTAACACTGGTCAGCGGCAGGAATGTGGCACGTCCCAGACGATTCTGTTTCAGATAAGCAATCATTTTCTTTGCTGTCTGCTCGTCTTTCGTAACAATGTTCTGGATGTTTCCACTGAGTGCAACTTCAATGGCTGTCTCATACTTCTTGTCCACCTGAATAAGGTCTGCCACAACGCCGAGGATTCCGCCTTCCCTATCCTTCTGCTCCATTACCTTACGGATACTGTTTCCATAGCCTTCATAACGCTCTGCAATATTTTTTAAGGTCTCAAGACGGGATTCTCCCTTATTATAATCAATAGTTGCTTTTTCTAAGGCACTCCGGTTCTCTGCTGTTTTCTTACGCCAGCTTTGAATTAAGTCTGCGGTCTCTTTTTCTTTTGCCTTTAATGCTTCAATCTCACGACTTACTTCTGCTAATTTGTCCTGATATTCTGACAATACACTCTGCAAATCTGCTTCTTCGCTTTTACGCTTTAAAAGCCGCTGATTCAACTGGGCTTTGCGGATATTTACCTGCTCTGCCATGGTATCGAATTTCTGTAATTTTGCTTTTGTGGAAGCTTTATTATTCAGAATCTCGATAATCTCATTCTTGCCTTCTTCGATGCCCTGTGTACAGCGGGCAATTTCCTTCTGAATCTTTTCTAACTCATCAGAAGCTGCCTGCTTGCGTGCTTCAATCTCTGCTACCTGGCTGTCAATTTCCTGCTTCTGTGCAAGATAATGCTCCTGCTGTTCTTTTCTTTCTTTCCGGTCACTTTCTAACTGTTCCAAACGTGCTTTTAAGCTGTCATCTGTCATCTGTGCAGCCTTAATCTGCTCATTTAATACATTAATCTGACCTTCCAGTTTTCCCTTCATGACATTGGTATTGCTGAGTTCTTCGCGGATTTCTGTGATTTTCGCATCCATTTCTTCCATGTCCTGCTCTTTTTTCTCATACTCCGCTTTGATATTCTCGTATGCCTCGTTGTCTTCTTTTAACTGGGTATCTGCAATTTTAAACTTTTCTTCTACTTCTTTGGTCTGGGTCTCAATCCGCTCCATCTCTAAAAGGAACATGTTAACATCCAAGGTCTTTAACTCTTCCTTTTTCTTAAGATAGATTCTTGCGGTCTCTGACTGTTTCTCCAACGGTCCTACCTGACGCTCCAACTCTGTCAAAATGTCATTGACACGTACCAGGTTCTCCCGCTCACTTTCTAATTTCTTCTGGGCGGTTACTTTTCTTCTCTTATATTTTACAATTCCTGCCGCTTCATCGAAAAGTTCTCTTCTTTCCTCCGGCTTACCGCTTAAGATTCGCTCAATCTGACCCTGTCCGATAATAGAATAACCTTCTTTACCGATACCGGTATCATAAAAAAGCTCGCTTACATCCTTCAGACGGCATGGATTGCCATTGATAAGATATTCACTTTCTCCGGAACGGTATACTCTTCGGGCTACCGTTACTTCTGAATAATCTACCGCAAGCTGATGGTCTGCATTGTCTAATGTAATCGCAACATATGCATAACTTAATGGCTTACGATTCTCTGTTCCCGCAAAAATAACATCCTGCATGCTTGCACCACGTAGCTGCTTGGCACTCTGTTCTCCCAATACCCAGCGCACTGCGTCCGCAACATTACTTTTTCCACTACCGTTTGGCCCCACAATGCCTGTGATTCCGTTGTGAAAATCAAATACAATTTTATTTGCAAATGATTTAAAACCGTGAATTTCAATACTTTTGAGATACATAACTTCCTCCGTTTAAGAGCGCTTATTCTCCTGCTGTTTCAGCTTAAGCAGCGCCTGATATGCAGCTTCCTGTTCTGCTGCTTTCTTTGTATGTCCCATTCCCTCTCCAATGGACTTTACTCCGATTCTGGCTTCTACCACAAACCGCTTATCATGATCCGGTCCTTCTTCCCGGATCAACTGATAATTCAGTTCTTCATTATATCCTGCCTGTACTATCTCCTGCAGGATAGTCTTGCTATCATAAAAGAGCTGTTTGTGCTCAATGTCTGTCAGAATGTATTTTAACACAAACTCTTTTGCATTAGCAAAACCACCATCCAGAAAAATTGCTCCTATTACTGCTTCCAATGCATCCGAAAGAATGGATTTCCGATTTCTTCCTCCTGTTAAATCCTCTCCTTTTCCCAGATACAGATATTTTCCCAAATCAATTGCTCTGGTACAAAATGCCAGTGTCGGCTCACACACAAGGCTTGCCCGGAGCTTGGTCAGTTCACCTTCCGAATAATCCGGATACTTCTGGTATAAGAATTCACTGGATGTAACCTCAAGCACTGCATCGCCTAAGAATTCCAGCCGCTCATTATCTGAGTGCTTCTTCATATGTCTTTCATTGGCATAGGAACTATGGGTTAATGCCTGTCTTAATAATCCCTGATTGTTGAAATGATATCCTATCACTTCTTCAAATTCATGTAATCTGCTCACTGTTTTCTCCTTCTAACTGTCGTTGCTGCCCGCAAACTACGGGAAACACGCTTTGCAAGCCGCCTGCGGCGGTCGCTTGCGACATCTACCTTATACGCCGCAGTGTGCATCCTCGCGGAGCGTTTTTTACTTTACAGGAAAGAAATTTCCTGTAAAGCAAAAAAGAATCCGGCATGCCGGACTCTTTCGCACAATATGCTTCCTTTGAAGAATACTATCTATTCTGCTTTTAGTTCAGCGCACTCTTTATCTGCTCTACCGCATCGCCTACAGTAACAATTTTCTCTGCTTCTTCATTTGGAATCTCAATATCAAATTCTTCCTCCAGACCCATGATAATCTGGAAAACATCCAATGAATCTGCGCCAAGGTCATCTACAAAAGTAGTTTCCATACTAATCTCTTCTTCGTCCACATTCAGGACTTCTGCAATAATTTTTTTCAGTTTTTCAAATTCCATAATCTTTTCCTTTCTATTCTTCTGTTTCAGAAATTACTATATTTTTTTTGATTTTATTATTGATATCCTGTTCTTTAAATGTAACACACTGAATGATGGAATTCTTTACTTCCTTCGCCTTGGAGCTTCCATGTGTTTTAACCACCAGTCCATTCAGTCCAAGCAATGGTGCCCCGCCATACTGGGATGCATCGAAAGATTTTAATGTCCTCTTCAGTGCCGGCAATGCCAATGCTGCACCAATCTTACTCTTTAGGCTGCTGAGCATTCCCTGCTTTACTACACCAATCAGCGTACTGGAAAGTCCTTCATAAAGTTTAAGGATTACATTTCCTACAAACGCTTCACAGACAATGACATCTGCTCCGCCATGTGGTATCTCTCTTGCTTCAATACTTCCCACAAAATTGATATCCTTGCATTCTTTTAATAAAGGATATGTTTCCTTTACCAGTGCATTTCCTTTTTCTTCTTCTGCTCCGATATTTACGATTGCAACTCTCGGGTTCTTGATTCCCACAACATTTTCCATATAAATGGAACCCATCCTGGCAAACTGTACCAGATGTGAAGAACGGGCATCTACATTTGCTCCACAATCAATGAGCAGGGATACTCCTGTCTCGGTCGGAATCAGCGGTGCCAAAGGCGGACGCTCGATACCACGGATTCTTCCTACAATCACCTGTCCACCAACTAATACGGCTCCGGAACTTCCTGCCGATACAAATGCATCTGCTTCCTTCTGTTTTACCATATTCATTCCCACAACAATTGATGAATCCTTTTTCTTACGAATTGCATTTACCGGATGTTCCGCAGTCTCAATTACTTCTGTTGCATTCTTAATTTCAATCTGGTCTTTCTCATAGGTATACTTTTTCAATTCTTCAGCAATAACTTCCTGCTGTCCAACCAGTACAACCTGTATATCTCTGCGTGTATTTACTGCCTCGATGGCACCTTTTACAATTTCGCCCGGCGCGTTGTCGCCTCCCATTGCATCAACTGCCACTCTAATGACTTCCTGCATATACATTCCTCCTGTAAATCTGCCATCACATTAAGCCTATATTGAAATATACTATAACTTTCCATAGAAATCAACAGAAAACTAATTGAAATATTCCCGGTTCCGTTCCTCTTCTTTGGCAATGTCCTCCTCTGACATATAACGCAGGAAAATCTTCTCCATAATTCCATTCTGAATTGCAATAAATGCCGCCGGTGCAAAAATTAATAAAAATGGAATCAGATATACTAAAAATGCAATTACCAGCAAAATCACCAGCATAAGAATGGTCTTTGGCAGATGTGCAAATGACATCAGTGCCGCATTCTTTACAATTGCTTTATTGGTATTTTCAAAACGGGCAATGTTCGGATATACATATAACCAGATTGCAATCTCAAATACCAGCATAACAACGAAAATCACAAAAGCCTTGCCCCACGCTGCTCCGGCTTTCATAAACTGGAACATGATAAACCAGTCTGCTCCCATAACAAGACCAATCAGTAAGAAAATCAGCCAGATTACGGTTGCCTGTTTGAAATTAGAACGGAAGGATGACCAGAACTCTTTCCAGATATATCCTCTGCCATGGCGGATTACTTTATTCACTGCATAATAAAGTGCAGTGCAGGATGCTCCAATGGTAAAAACCGGAATACATGCCATGAACCAGATTAAACTCAGGCAGAATATGTTAATCACTTTATCAAATGCACTAAAGAGCTTATTATTATAATTAAAAATATTGCTCATACCTTCTCCTTTTCTATGAATAGGCATTCGCAAAACCTGAATTGTTCTGCAAATGCCTATCTTTTTCATAAAGTAAAAAGGGAGTGTTTTTGCAAACACTCCCGGTCACTTCTTAATTAGTCCTGAGGAATAATTTCTTTCTTGTTGTATGAACCGCAGTTCTTACATACTCTGTGAGGCATCATCAAAGCGCCGCACTTACTGCATTTTACTAAACTTGGAGCAGTCATTTTCCAGTTTGCTCTTCTTTTATCTCTTCTTCCTTTGGAAGATTTGTTCTTTGGACAAATTGACATCTGGTTACACCTCCTTAAATTTATTGAAAATATCTTGAATTGCTGCCATTCTCGGGTCCAGCTCAGATTTCTCGCAGTCACAAGTCTTGACATTCAGATTCGTACCGCATTTCTTACAAATCCCCTTGCAATCCTCTCTGCACAGAACCTTCATTGGCCAGTTCACCAAGATTTCATCATAGACCATTTTATCAATATCAAGCTGAAATCCTTTCATGTAGTCTGCCTCATCCATCTCTTCTTCCGAAGCATCCGCATCTTCCAATGGGAACTTCTTATCGAATACAAGGTGGAAATCTGTTGGAACTTCTTCCAAGCAGCGGTCACATGGTATTGCTATCCTTACGTCCGTTTCTCCGTGAATCAGTAAATCCTTATTCTCTTCATTAACGATACGCAGCTCGAATGGCTTTTTCTCTATGAACGGAAACACACCTAACTTTGAATCAAAGGATGTCAATTCAATTACAGCCTCTTTCGTAAGCTCTTTATTTTCACATGAACATACATCGGTTAAATCTAATATCACGTTTGTCTCCTTTTCACACCTAAACAATTATACATAGCACTATAGCTTTTGTCAACAATATTTTTCCTTTTTTAGCCTACCAAAGCTACGGTTTCTCTTGCGATTGCAAGTTCCTCGTTGGTCGGGATAATGCATACGGTTACTTTGGAATCCGGAGTAGAAATAATCTTATCCTCTCCACGAACCATATTTGCTTCCTTATCCATGGTAATTCCAAGATATCCGAAGTATGCAAGAATCTTCTCACGGATGAAAGATGTATTCTCACCAATTCCTGCGGTAAATGCAATGGCATCTACTCCGTTCATTGCAGCCACATAAGCACCGATATATTTTGCTACACGGTAAGCAAATACTTCACATGCTGCAATTGCTCTTGGATTTCCTTCATGATAAGCAGCCTCGAGGTCACGGAAATCACTGGATACACCGGAAAGTCCCTCTACACCGGATTTCTTATTTAATACATCCATAATTCCGTCGATGTCAAGGTTTTCTTTCTTTGCAATGAATTCCATGATTGCCGGGTCAATGTCACCGGAACGTGTTCCCATTACAAGTCCCTCTAATGGAGTAAGTCCCATAGAGGTATCTACACATTTACCATCTAATACAGCACTGATGGATGCTCCGTTTCCAAGGTGGGCAACAATCAGTCTGGAATTGTTATAATCAAGATTTAAGAACTCAGCCAGACGTTTGGATACGAAGCTGTGGCTTGTTCCGTGGAAACCGTAACGTCTTACCTTGTATTTCTCATAATATTCATATGGCAGACCATAAAGATAAGCCTTCTGCGGCATGGTCTGATGGAAAGCGGTATCAAACACACCTACCATTGGTACACCAGGCATAAGCTCCTGACATACACGAATACCAATTAAGTTTGCAGGGTTATGAAGTGGTGCAAGCTCATTACACTCTTCCACTTTTGCTAATACTTCTTCATTTAATACAACAGACTGGGCGAATTTCTCACCACCATGTACAACACGATGTCCTACTGCATCAATCTCAGAAAGGCTCTTTACCGCACCTGTCTTTGGATTTACCAGTGCATCCAGTACCATCTGGATACCTTCCTTATGGGTCGGCATTGGTGCTTCTGTTATCTCTTTATCATGGCCAGCAAGCTGGTATACTAATCTTCCATCAATTCCGATTCTTTCACAAAGTCCTTTAGCCAGTACAGCTTCTGTATCTGAATTAATAAGCTGATACTTCAAAGAAGAACTTCCACAGTTAATAACTAATACGTTCATCTGTTTTCTCCTCACTGCTATTTTTTTACGGTTCATTGTTATAAATCCGCATATGTATGTTTAGTATACGCCTATTTTAAATGGTGTTCAAGTACAGTGTCTGAAAAAATGCAAAGAAAAATATTTTTTCGAAATTCTTCTTATGAATACTTTCCATAAGTAATTTGCCAAAAATATGGGAATAATGCTATGATAGAACTATATTATTTGTAACTTTGGAGGACTTATGCGTATCATAGGAATCATTGCAGAATACAATCCGTTTCATAACGGTCATGCTTACCAGATAGAAAAAATCCGTTCCCTGACCCAGGCTGACTTCGTTATCGCAGCCATGAGTGGAAATTTCGTCCAGCGGGGAGAACCGGCTCTTATTGACAAATATGCACGAACAGAAATGGCTTTAAGCTGCGGTGCTGACCTGGTAATTGAGCTGCCAGCCCTCTGGGCAACTGCTTCTGCCGAACTTTTTGCTTCTGCAGGTGTTGCACTCATGCGTAAATGTGGCTGCGTAGACACCCTCTGCTTTGGTGCAGAAACAGACAACCTTTCTTTATTAAAAGAAGTTGCTTCCCTGCTCGTATCCGAACCAGAGGACTACAAAGGAGTTCTCTCTTCCTGTCTCAAAAAAGGAATGTCCTATCCTGCCGCAAGAAGTCAGGCGGTATGCAGCTATTTAAAAGAAGCCAACCCGCAAATCCCGGCAGATGAACTTGCCTGCCTTTTAAATGAGCCAAATAATATTCTTGCTATTGAATATTTAAAAGCGATTCAGGCTCAGAATGCCGCCATCACCCCTTATCTGATTCAGCGGACCGGAGACAGCTATCACGAAGCGGCACTTAACAGCAGTCTTTCCTCTGCCACTGCCATAAGAAAAGAGCTTCTTTCAAACGGCTGGAATGACATCACTGCATTAAATCCATATCTGCCGGAAGCTGCTTATTCTATTTTAAAAGAATATCTTAATCTTTATCCGCCGGTTTCTGCCAATGATTTTTCT
Source organism: Roseburia sp. OM04-10BH (assembly GCF_003462605.1). Lineage (NCBI taxonomy): Bacteria > Bacillati > Bacillota > Clostridia > Lachnospirales > Lachnospiraceae > Roseburia > Roseburia sp. OM04-10BH. The sequence continues at coordinate 17,292 of NZ_QTZI01000004.1, read as the reverse complement.
GCTCCGCTCTCTTACCTTCTGTTACAGCAGAGTGAAGCACAACTGGCTTCCTATGGTGATTCCACTGAAGCAATTGCCCGCCGGATAAAAAATATGCAAAAACAGTTTCATTTCTTTGAGCAGTTCTGCCAGTTACTGAAAACAAAGGATATGACTTATACCAGAATCAGCCGGATTTTCACGCACCTTCTGCTTCAGATTACATCTGAAGATTATCGTTTGGGAAAATCCTTAGATTACATTCCTTATCTTCGTATCTTAGGATTCCGCAAAGACGCCTCCCGGCTCCTCACGATTTTAAGCAATTATGCGGATGTTCCAATGATTTCTAAGAGTGCCAACGCAGCCTCTATGCTATCTTCTGATGCTGCACGCCTTTTTGTTCTGGATGTCTTTGCCGGAGAATTATATGAAAACATCCTGTCCGGAAAAACCGGGCAGGATGCCAGAAGCGAGTTTGTACGCAATATTGTAAGGGTGTGAATTTTCCGTGCCGTCTGATTCCACCATTTGGTTGGTGGGAAAATCAAAAGAGCGTTTGATAAGAACTAAGATTTTGATTGTAAAAGGATATCTTAGTTCTTTGGCAGTAAAATTTCAGCAGTTCTTAGCAGTTTGTTTTTCTTGAATGTAAACTGTCTTTCCGTTGCTTTGACCGGATGTCTGCACTGTCCGTCGGGTACGGATGCTCTATAAAGCCTGCAAGGGGCACTGGGAATTTCGGATAATACATCACATTATCTGGCAACCGGCGCAAATTCACATCCATGTTCAAATGCGCCTCGCTGGCACATCCCTGTGCCAGCGTTGCCTGTTGCCAGACGAAATTCCAAGTACCCCTAACAGCCTTTATTATGCATCCGTACTTCGACGAACCGTACAGACATCTTGTCAAACATTGGAAAGACTGTTTTTATCTCAAAAAGAAAAACAAACTGCTTAGTAACTGCGGAATTTTATAGCAGGAACTAAATGTCCTTTCACAAAGCAAAATCTTATCTTTCAAATCCTATCTGATTTTCCAGCTCTTAGTGGTGGAACAGACGGATTCCGGTAAAGCTCATTACCATACCATATTTGTTACAGGTTTCGATTACATGGTCATCACGGATAGATCCGCCCGGCTGTGCTACATACCGCACGCCACTTCTGTGGGCGCGCTCGATGTTATCTCCAAATGGGAAGAACGCATCAGAGCCAAGAGATACTCCGGTATTCTTATCTAACCATGCACGTTTTTCTTCTGCCGTAAATACAGCAGGTCTGGTCTTAAATATCTTCTCCCATTCGCCATCTGCAAGTACGTCCATATAATCCTCGCCAATGTATAGGTCGATTGCATTATCACGGTCAGCTCTGCGGATTTTATCTAAAAATGGCAGATTCAGTACCTGTGGAGACTGGCGTAACCACCAGTTATCTGCTTTGGAGCCTGCTAATCTGGTACAGTGGATACGGGACTGCTGTCCGGCACCAATACCGATTGCCTGTCCGTCTTTTACATAACATACGGAGTTAGACTGTGTATATTTTAAAGTAATCATGGAAATTGCCAGATCTCTCTTTGCTGATTCCGGCAGCTCTTTGTTTTCTGTTACAATATTGTCAAAGAAATGCTCGTCAATATTTAACTCATTTCTTCCCTGCTCAAAGGTAACGCCAAATACCTGTTTCCGCTCGATTGGGTCCGGAATATAGTCAGGATCAATTTCAATGACATTGTAATTGCCATTTTTCTTTGCTTTTAAAATTTCTAATGCGTCATCATCATAGCCCGGTGCAATGACTCCATCAGATACTTCTCTTTTAATTAAAAGTGCGGTTGCTTTATCACAAACATCAGAAAGAGAAATGAAATCTCCGAAAGAGGACATACGGTCAGCGCCTCTTGCTCTTGCATATGCATTAGCAATTGGTGTAAATTCTACATCCATGTCATCTACCCAGTAAATCTTACGCTCTACTTCAGAAAGTGGAAGTCCCACTGCTGCACCTGCCGGAGAAACATGTTTAAAAGAAGTGGCTGCCGGAAGTCCGGTTGCTTTCTTTAATTCTTTTACTAACTGCCAGCCATTGAATGCGTCTAAGAAGTTAATATAACCTGGTTTACCATTTAATACTTTGATTGGCAATTCGCCATTTTCCATGTAAATTCTGGATGGTTTCTGATTTGGGTTACAACCATATTTTAATTCTAATTCTTTCATTTTATTTTCCTCTCTCGCACGAATCTTATTCACAAAATCTTATTTGTTCTTGTTTACAATGCGGCTTTCATATTTTCCGGTTTCAATATCAATATATCTTACAAATAAAGATACCTTATTGTCTGCATTCAGTTTATTCCATACCAGTTCGGTAAATGCATCAATGTCATCTCCAATATCAACCAGTACCGGCTCGCCCTCAAAGCTTGGTAATGGATTTCCATCATTCATATAAGTATGAATGAAATGTCCTTCCCCAGCTACCGGATTCTCATAAGCAAATGTATAACGGTTGCAGGCATCCGGATTACCATTGTTGCTCTTTAAAATAGACATTGCATAATTGTATTTTCCATCTTCCACATGCATGATTCCGGAAATACGCGGTGTATAGTTAGGTGCGTCCGGCTCAAATTCTCTGGTTCTTAATGCCTGTTCGAAGGTCTGCTGTTTATCCATCAGTTCATAAATGGTATCTGTCTGGTCTCCATTGGTTACAATGGTCTTATTGCCCAGTACACGAACCGGTGCATAAATAATAAGACTTGGGTCACTTAATTTTGCAGGGTCAAATGCCTGGGTACGGATTCCTTCTCCATCCTCAACAAATACACGGTTACGGCTGTTCTCGCTTCTTCCCATGATAAAATAAGCAGTTACCGCATACTTTCCATTCTTCGACTTTCCAATTACAATTCCTCTTCCCGGATAAGTAGTGCTTCCAAGTTCTTCTGCTAATGAAGTCATCTTCATTTTTGTTCCTCCTTCTTACGCTCCATGTAATTTTTAAAGTTGCTGCAGCTTTTGTCAAAGTCTCTTTCTCTTTCGAATTTTTCCTGTGACTTTTCCTGTTTGCATACATAAAAAATACCGACACGTATCCCGAGCTTAACTGCCCAGACGGTCGGCTTTCTCAGGTCATACTTCATGTGGTTATTCCCACGGTTCCGTCAGTCATATGACCTGAATTTAGTAAAACATATTCCAAAACACTTGTCAAGGAATTCTTCCTATAAGAACTCTCTCAGACGTTCTGCACGGTTCGCCCAGGTATCTTCCTTAAGTGCCCGTTCATAAGAATATTCTATGATTTCTTTCATTTTCTTCGGATGTCCCAGCATGGATAATACCTGTTCCGGCAATGCATCCAGATGCTCTAACTCATAAAATGCCAGATCTTTTCCATCGCAGAAACGCTCCTTTAAATAAATGCTGCCATCTGTCAGGGATACTGCTTTATTTAACATGGCTGTAAAAATTCTGTCATGGGCTCCATCCTTAAACCATGGCATGGTATTCAATGCAATCTTGGTATTCCGAATGATTTTTACGCATTCGGCAGAATCAAGCTGCCTTCCGTTTAAAATAAGATTCTCCGGATGTTTTACCTTAAGATTCTCCCACCCTTTGCCAAAAACATGTACCCGTACTCCATTGTCTACCAATGTCCGCACCGTTTCTCCACGGAAATAAGTCCGGTTATACATATCCAAAAAAAGTATTCCTGCAAAGCATGCCATCAGCTCCCGCTCCGTTACTTCCGGAATCTCCCGGCGGACAAAATGCTCCATGGCAGAATCTAACGGCTCTGACGGATGCAGGCGGAGATAATTTAATATCTCATGATAGAATTCAATATATTCCTTCGTCTGGCTGGTAAAATGCTCTTCAATTGCCGGAAGATGCACATAGTTTGCGATAAAACCCACTTCATATTCCCGATTCTCATATGGAATAAAATCTGTTGGGACTCGCTCTTCCCCATCCATCAGAAAATTCCCTGCCAATGGTAAAAAATGACAGGGAATCCCTTTATAAAACCGTTTCATATAAGAAATATGCTGACGGTCGATACAGAACACAGTCAGATTCGGAATTGTCTCATCAAGCTGCTTATGATAATACAACGGATGGTCCACAAGAATACAATAGACCGGAATATTTCTGCTGGCAAAGACAGACTGAGACTCTGTTTCCAACAGGAACTCCTCTCCGCTTAATCCGATAAAGTTAAAGGTAATGACTGCGGTCTCGCCACTTTTTAAAAAGCGGCTTAATCGTTTCGTGTCAGCATATTCTGCCTGAATGTCAAAGAAGAAAATCTGATATCCCATCTTGCGAAATGACGCTGCCATCTCATGTGAAAAATAAGTTAATGTTTCTACGCCTCGTTCAAAAAACACAAGTTTACGGATATCACTCATTTTCTTTCTCCATTTCAAAAAATCCTAGTTCTTAAAGCTGTGAATTGGTGCAGGAATTCTTCCCCCACGGTTGATAAATGCATCACAGGAATACTGGTTTACCGGCATAATCGGTGCATAGCCGAATAATCCACCAAATTCTACAGTATCGCCTACTCCCTTTCCGATTACCGGAATCAGACGGGCTGCTGTAGTCTTCTGGTTAATCATTCCAAGTGCCATTTCATCTGCAATAATACCGGAAATGGTAGTTGCCTTGGTATCACCCGGAATTGCAATCATATCGAGACCTACGGAACATACACAGGTCATTGCTTCTAATTTCTCCAGTGTAATGGCATTTGCCTGTACTGCATTAATCATTCCCTGGTCTTCGCTGACCGGAATAAATGCACCACTTAAACCACCGACATAAGAAGATGCCATTACGCCGCCCTTCTTAACCTGGTCATTTAAAAGAGCAAGGGCTGCTGTCGTTCCCGGTGCACCTGCATATTCCAGACCAATTTCACAAAGAATATCTGCTACACTGTCTCCGATTGCAGGAGTTGGTGCCAGAGATAAATCTACAATACCAAATGGAATATTTAAAATTCTCGACGCTTCCTGTGCTACAAGCTGACCTACACGGGTTACTTTAAATGCAGTCTTCTTGATGGTCTCACATAATACTTCAAAGTTCTCTCCACGGACTTTTTCCAATGCAGTCTTTACAACACCCGGTCCGCTGACACCAACATTGATTACCGCATCTGCCTCTGTTACACCATGGAATGCGCCTGCCATAAACGGGTTGTCATCCGGTGCATTACAGAATACAACCAGTTTCATACAGTCTACAGAATCTCTGTCCTTAGACTGCTCTGCCACCTCTAAGAGAATCTCTCCCATTAATTTTACAGCATCCATGTTAATTCCGGTTTTTGTGGATGCAAGATTTACAGAACTGCAGACTCTTTCGGTACGGCAAAGTGCCATTGGAATAGAACGGATTAAAAGCTCATCTGCCTTTGTCATTCCCTTGGATACCAGTGCAGAATATCCACCAATCAGGTTTACTCCTACTGCTTTGGCTGCTGCATCCATAGTATCTGCGATGGTTGCAAAATCTTCCGGTGTCTTGCAGGCTGCCCCGCCAACCAGTGCAATTGGTGTAACGGAAATTCTTTTATTTACGATTGGGATTCCAAATTCCTGCTCAATCTGATTTCCTGCTGATACCAGATCCTTTGCCACTGTAGTAATTTTCTTATAAATGTTATCGTTTAACTTCTTTAAATCAGAATCAATACAATCCAAAAGACTGATTCCAATGGTAATGGTACGGACATCTAAGTTCTCATGCTCCACCATTTTATTGGTTTCGCTTACTTCCATTATATTAATCATTTTTTGTCTCCTATATTCTGCCTTTCTACACAGCTCATTTCCTGTATTTTCATTGATACGCCTTAGTGACCTGCCAACAGCAGTTCCCTTTTATGTAAGTCGTATTAAATTCTGTGCATCATATCAAAGATTTCTTCTCTCTGACATTTGATGGTAACACCGATTTCCTCACCTAATTTTTCCAGTGCTGCAGAACACTCAGCAAATGGTGTTTTGGATGTATTTAAATCAACAATCATCATCATATTGAAGAATCCGTCAATGATAGTCTGTGAAATATCCAGTACATTGATATGCTGTTCTGATAAATAAGTACAAACTTTTGCGATAATTCCTACAGTATCTTTTCCTACTACAGTAATAATTGTCTTGCTCTGTGTCTTTTCCATTTTGTTCTCCTCTTATTTTTGCTTTCTTAATATTCTTAAATCCGGATAAGCTCAGACACTTCGTCCCGCTTTGCTACCTGGATTGGAAAATCATTTCCGTGGTACGGGTTCTCACCCTGTTCTACTTCCTGGCGCACTGTCTCATATGCCAGTTCTGCCAGATTATTTTCCTTGCTCAGATGCCCCAATACTACTTTTTTAAACTTATCATGCAGAAGCTGCCCTAAAAATTGTCCACTGCTCTCATTGGAAAGATGTCCTCTGTCCCCTAATATCCGCTGTTTCAGAGGATAAGGATAACTGCCCACCTGAAGCATACGCACATCATGATTTGCTTCTAACAATAATACATCTAAATCCTGCAGCTTGTCTATAAGATAATTGTCATATTTCCCTAAATCAGTAATGACCGCCATCTTTTTATCTGACTGTTTCATGATGTATGCCACCGGATTTGCGGCATCATGGGAAATGGATACCGGCTCCACCGTAATATCTCCAATCTGAAATTCCACTCCGGCTTCGATAGGATGAAACAATGTCTCATCTACTTTTCCCACACTGGAAATCCCTTTGACTGCCTCAATGGTCTCTGCCGTGGCATAGATTGGAATTCCATATTTTCTTGCTACCACGCCAAGACCGGAAATGTGGTCTGAATGTTCGTGGGTCACAAGCAATGCCTGCATTTCCGCGGTTTTCAAACCGATACTGTTTAATCCTGCTTCAATGCGCTTTCCACTGATTCCGGCATCAATCATCAGATGGCTGCTTTCTGTTCCTGCGTAGATACAGTTTCCACTGCTTCCACTTGCAATACTGCATAATTCCATTTTCTTATGTCTCTTTCTATTTAGTAATTCTCTTTCCAGTACACTTCAATTTTATCGCCGTCCTGCAATACCTGTGTATACTGGGCATCCACGCCATTGATTAAAGTTACAATTGCTCTTCCGTGGGATGCTGACAAATCAAAATCAATATAATCAAAAATATCCACGAATACATATTCTTCTTTGCCACTTAAAGTAATTTCCTGATTGTTTGCAATAATATGTAATTCTTTGCTTTCCGGCTCTGTCGGTTTCTGCACCGGTGCATCGGCTGCTGCTTCTGCTGCAGAATCTGTATTCGTTTCAACTGCCGGCTCTGCACCTGCCGTTTGAATGCCATCTGCTGCATTTTCATCCGCAGCATTTTCGTCTGTCACAGATTCAGCTGCCACAGAAGCTTCTGTCTCATGAACTTCAGCTGCACTGTCTGCGCTTTCTTCTGTTGAAACTTCTTCCGGTCCGGCATCAAATCTGTGGTCTGCCTGTCCATAGGAAATATGACGTTCACCGCTTTCATAGGCAGAAGCACTCCATTCGATTTCAAAGTTCTCATAACAAAGAGATCCCATATCTGCCGGTTTTCCATTTAAGATAATTCCGGCTTCTTCATCAATCCGCACATCCATAAACTCTGCCAGCTGTCCAATGGTATAGAAGTTTCTGGTTTCGATTTCGTCCCCTTCCTGAATAACATAATTAGAAGGTTCAAGGCTTCCATTGACCTGAACAAATTTCGGGCAGGTAATATTGATGCCATTGACCTGGAAGGTAATGGTGGAGGATGTATATTCATCTAACTGTTCAATCGTAGATACGGCTTCTTTTCCAATGGTAGAGGCTTCTATGGTAATCTCGGAATTCGGAACCAGTGGTGTATTGATGCTGACTACTCTTCCGTCCACTTTAACAATGGCTGATTCTCCCGGTTCTCCACGGACGATTCTCGGCTTGCCATTTACGGTAAACTCTACTGCCTTGCCCCGTCTTGGGAACAGTGCTTCATTCGGGAAGCCCGCCTGCAATGCAGCGTCCACAATGGTAAGATGGCTGTTATCATAAAGCTTTAAGCGTTCTCCGTTAAACCGGACCATAATGAAATTATTCTTCTGGTCATAATAATTAAGACAGATTCCAATCGGTGTTACCAGTAATGGGTCTTTCTTAATCTCTTCCTGTGCAAAATGAACCTCTTTTAAAACTTCTTCTCCACGTAATGCTACACGCTCTCTTGGAATTTCAAGCTTGTCTGCAAGCATTTCCGTAAATCCATGGATTTTGCCGCCACCACCAACTACGAAGGCTGCACTGACTGATTTATCACCATTTAACTCTTTGATTTTCTCTGCTACTTCAGTGGTAATCTTATCTACCGTATCATGGGTTAAATCCCAGATTTCTTCAGATGGAATCGTATGGGTAATGCTCATGATATCGGTAAATTCCACTTCATCCGCCATACCGGATGTCAGCTTCATATGTTCTGCCATATTAAAATCCACCAGATAATGCTGTACAATTAATTCGGTCAGCTCATCTCCGGCATAAGGAATCATGCCATATGCAATAATGCTTCCGTCTCTGGTGACACAGATGTCGGATGTTCCGGCTCCCACATCAACCAATGCAATATTTAACATTCGAAAGGCCTCCGGAATTGCTACGTTGATTGCAGCAATAGGCTCCAAAGTCAGATTGGCAACATTTAATCCAGCCTGCCCTACTGCGGAATACAGACCATCTACAACGTCCTCCGGCAGGAAGGTTACGATAACATCCTCCGAAATTTTCTCTGCCTTATGTCCTTCGATATTGGAAAAGACTTCATCATTGATATAATATTTTACAACGGAATATCCCACACAGTAAAATTTGTAACGGGTATCATTCCTCTCTTTTAAAATCTGCTGGGCATGGTCTACTCCCAGTAAATCCAGAGTATGTATATGTTCTGCAGTTACTACGGTCTCTTCTGCGAATTCATATTCCACGCTGGTGGTCACGGTTTTCAGTACACGACCAGCGGCAGCAATGCAGACATCGGTAAGCTTTGCCTCTAACTGCCCTTCTAATTCTGCCTTTACTTCTGCAATTGTTCTGCCTACTCTTCCGATGTCATGAATCTGACCATCCAGCATAGCTCTGGTTTCATGCTCTTTCATATACTGGGCTGCCACATAGAAGTCTTTGCCTTCCCGATATCCAACTGTTCCAACTACGTTTCTTGTTCCGATATCCAAGCCAAATACAAATTGATTTGCATTCTGTTCTGCATTATCCATTGGTATTTTCTCCCTCATTCTCTATTATCGTTCTTACCTGTGCAATGGTTTCTTCCGTCGTACCATTATTATCAATTACCACTTTGCAATGTCTGCGGTATTCGTTCTCGCAAAGCTGGCTTTCAAACATTTCACTGATTTTTTCATCACTGTAGCCTCTCGACTGCTTCAGCCTTGCTCTGCGATTCTCCTCTGAAGTATAAATATACCATAATTCATCGCAAATTTCATCATAATGTTCTTCGATTAATAATGCCGCTTCCAATACCAGATAACGAAGCCTGCCTTCTTCCTTTTCCTGCTCTAATACATGGAGCACATATTCCTTTACTGCCGGATGCAAAATCTCATTCATTCCATTCCGCCTGGCTTCATCCTTGAAAATAATGGCTGCCGCCTTCGGACGGTTCATCTTCCCCTTTTCATCAAAAACATCTGTTCCCGCAAACAGCTCCTGCAATTTTTCGTTACAGGACTGTCCCGGCTCAGAAAGTTCTCTTGCGATATCATCCGCCAGCATTACTTTCGTATCTTCTCTGCCGGCAAGGTATTTTAATATTTCTGTTTTTCCGGCTCCTACGCCTCCGGTAATTCCGATAAATTTCATAATTTCTGCCTTATCCTATTTTGCTTCGTACCAGTTATTTCCGGCATGCATATCTACCTCTAAGGTTACCGCAAGGTCTGCTGCATGAAGCATTTCTTCTTTCAAAATCTTCTCTACCTGCTGCTGTTCTTCTTTACAGGTCTCAACCAAAAGTTCGTCATGTACCTGTAAAATCAGTTTTGATTTCAAGCCTTCCTCTTTCAGGCGGTCATGTACATGAATCATGGCTATTTTAATAATATCTGCTGCAGAACCCTGAATCGGTGCATTCATTGCCACACGTTCTCCAAAGGAACGCTGCATGAAATTACTGGAGGATAACTCCGGCACCGGTCTTCTTCTGCCAAACATTGTTGTGACATAGCCTTTTGTCCTGCCATCCTCTACCAGTCCGTCTAAGAATGACTTGATTCCCGGATAGGTTTCAAAATAGCTCTTAATATACTGTTCTGCTTCTTTTCTTGTAATACTTAAATCCTGACTTAATCCGAAGGAACTGATTCCATAGACAATACCAAAGTTTACCGCCTTTGCATTTCTTCGCTGCAGTGGTGTTACTTCTTCGAACGGCACATGAAATACCTTGGATGCAGTAATCGCATGAATATCTTCTGCATGCTTATATGCATCAATCAGATTTTTATCTCCTGACATATGTGCCAGCAAACGAAGCTCTATCTGGGAATAATCCGCGTCTAAGAATACATAACCTTCTCTCGGTAAAAACACTTTACGAATCAGCCGTCCCAATTCCATCCGGATTGGAATGTTCTGTAAATTCGGGTCTGTACTGCTTAAACGTCCGGTGGCTGTTATGGTCTGCTGGAATGTACTGTGAATCCGTCCATCCTCTGCAATAAATGCAGCCAGTCCGTCGGCATATGTGGATTTTAATTTGGTCAGCTGACGGTACTCTAATATTTTTGATACAATCGGATAATCCGGTGCCAGCTTTTCCAGTACATCTGCTGCAGTAGAATATCCGGTCTTGGTCTTCTTGCCATTTGGCATCTGCAATTTTTCAAAAAGAATCACACCAAGCTGTTTTGGTGAATTGATATTAAAGGTCTCACCGGCTTCTTCATAGATTTCTTTTTCAATTTTATCTATGGATACTGCAAGATTCTCTCCATATTCTTTTAAGGCATCTGCATCAATAGCAATGCCTTCCTTTTCCATATCAGATAAGGTATATACCAGCGGCATTTCTATTTTATCAAAGAGTTCTTTCATGCCCTCTTCTTCTAACTGCTTTGCCAGCGGCTCTTTTGCCATTAAATTAATATATGCCTGATAACACGCCATTTTCAAGAATTCTTCCGGCTTTTCTTCCGATGCTGTGACAAAATCTTTCTTTCCAAGATAATCCTCTTTTGATGGCACCATCAAATCAAGATAGTCTTTTGCAATGTCTTCATAAGCATAGTCATTTTTCAATGGGTTTAATAAATAAGCTGCTATTTTCACATCAAAAATATGACTCTTTTCATCGGCTTCTATCCATTTAAGCTGTGGTTTTAAATCAAAGGTGCGAATCTCTGTGCCTGCTGCAAGAAGCTGTCTGCTCTGTTCGAATAGATACTGCTCTGTCACAAATCCCGCAACCGGAATATATGCCACATCTTCTTTTGTGCATGCAACTGCAAGTCCAAGCACAACATCCTTTTCATAAATCAACTGGAAGCCTGCTGCCTGCTGCTTCTTTGCCTTTTCAAAAAAATCTTCTACCCCAGCAAAATCCTCGATTCGTTTAAAGTTTTCCTCTCCGGTATTTACCGGTGTGTCCACTTCAAACCGTTTCAAAAGATTCTTAAATTCCAGACGCTTACACATCATATAAGCTTCCGGTGTATATAAATTGCCAATTCTTGCTTCCCTGATATCATATGGGATGTCTGCATCTATCTTAATGGTAGCCAGTGTCTTACTCAACTGTGCCATATCATAATGCTCTTTTAACATCTCTTTCGCACGGTTTGGCTTAATCTCTTCTACATGGGCATATGCATTTTCAATGCTGCCATATGCCACAATCAGGTTCGTGGCTGTCTTTTCGCCGATTCCCGGTACACCCGGAATATTATCTGCGGTATCGCCCATCAGCGCCTTTACATCAATAAACTGCAATGGTGTAACCTGATATTTTTCCAATACCTCTTTGGTATTATAATCTTCGATTTCCGTTCCGGTCCGCTTAGTCTTTGGAATCCGGATCTTAATATGGTCACTGGCAAGCTGCAATAAGTCCCGGTCTCCGGACACTACAGACACTTCATAGCCTGCTGCTTCACTGCGCTTTGCTATGGTTCCCAATAGGTCGTCTGCTTCCAAGCCTTCTTTTTCAATTACCGTAACTCCCATGGCACGCAGCATTTCTTTCATCAGCGGTACCTGCTGCCGCAATTCTTCTGCCATCGGTTTTCTCGTTCCCTTGTATGCATCAAACATCTTATGACGGAATGTTGGTGCATGCACATCAAAAGCAACCGTAAGATACTCCGGCTGCTCTTCCTCTAATATTTTAAATAAAATGTTTAAGAAACCATATACTGCATTGGTATGAAGTCCCTCTGCATTGGTCAAATCCGGTAATCCAAAAAATGCCCGGTTTAATATACTGTGTCCATCGATCAGAACTAATTTTTCGCTCATCTTGTCCTAACTTTCCTCATCCATCATCTGGAAGAATTTTGTATCTATCTCAGGGTATGACCGTTTCAAGGAAATCGGCTTGCCATTACGATCTAAGAAGCAGTGCTCACTGGCTGCAATGGTACGGAGTTCTCCGGTCTCTTTGTCTGTCATACGATAACGGACACTGAGTTTGATTCCATTGTAACCTGCAATGGCTGTTTCAATAACAACAGTATCTCCGAATCGTACCATGCTCTTATATTCACACTGTACAGACAGCACCGGACTGATAATTTCCTGGTCTTCCATCTGTTTATAGCTGAAGCCCATCTGATCCATCAAGTCCATGCGTGCCTCTTCCATCCAACGGATATAATTGGAATGATGCACAATCCCCATCTGGTCTGTCTCATAATATTTTACATTGTGCTCATACGGTTTTACCTTAATTGGTGTTACTCCATGATAAATATCAACTCTTGTATCCTTCATATCTGTCACCTTCCTTACGAAACGATTATACTCAAAAAACGAACGACGTTCAAGCGTCGAAGGGATTCTTTTCGAATTATTACGCCTTTCTACTCTCCAATTACCTGAATCTGACACATTTTCATAGTAGTAAGCGCCGCCTTATGGGATTCCGGCGTCACTCCGGCACAACATGTAGCATCTACTGTAATCTCTACATCTGGAAATTCCGCTTTCAAAATCAAGGCATTAGATACCACACAGATATCCGTACAAAGTCCGCATAATTCTATTTCTTCAAAGTTTCTCTCCGACCAGTGTGTCCATCCAAAGGTCGGTTTATTAATACAGCTGCATCCCGGCACCTCCAAGCCTTCTGCAATCTCCCAGCCCTTTGTTCCTTCAATGCAATGCTCCACCGGAAGCTTCTTTCCCTCCGGTGTACTAAGATAATCTGACTGATGGGTATCCCTGGTAAAAATGATCTCGTCCCCACGCTCCTGATACTCTTTGATTTTCTCTTTTACCTTCGGTACAATTTCTTGTGCCTCTCTGGTTCCAAGTGAACCATCGATAAAGTCATTCTGCATATCTACTACAATCAGTGTTTTCATATTTGATTCCTTTCATTCCCTTTTACCAATTATCTATCGGAAGTTATTTTCTTTTATTATACACATTTTCTCTGACAGTTGCATACCATATCATAAATATCTTATGGTCAACCGCTATGTCAAACTGTACAAATCTTTTTTACCTCTCCACAATTTCCTGCCAGTTGTCCGAATGCCTGTCGACCGATGAACTTACGCTCCTTGCTGCAGACCTGGTGGTATTAAGTGATATGCTTGCAAATCTTGCCGCCCGGAAATCAATCTGTGAGCCTGCTGCTTCTGCGGAAGATGTACCATAACTTACCTACCGGACTTGCCACCGGCAGCCTCTTTCGGATGCCCGACAGCAAAAATGCAGAGAAGTATCTCTATAAACTACTTCTCTGCATTCTTTTATAATGTCTTGGTAAAGCAAATAATTCTGTTTGCTTCTGTAAAATTCATTGCTTTATGAAATAGAACACTATCTATAGTATCCAACCGGACTGGTTTTTGTTCCTTCTACATAATCATACCGCAACTGGCATTGTGCAAAGCCAATTGGAATATCATTTTCATATTTCAAAAAAATTGAGTGTTTCTTTTTTCCATAATTTCTGAGAATTCAGTAATCAGTTCACTGACCGAATGGCTGTCCCACATTTGTACTGCTAAATTTGCCAGTATTTCTAAATCCTGTTTTTCTGCTTTTCGTACCATATTGTTCCTCCAAACCTGAATTGTCTACTTCTTCATTTTTTCGCTCATTTCATGGCTACTTATTACCGGTATAAATGTAAAATCAGTAACATCATTCCAATTCGAAGCCCACTCCTGCAACACTTCCAAACTTTCAGCTTCATTGATTTGATAACAGGTATTACCGTCTTCTGCAACCCGACTGTTGACATAGGTTACACCTGTTGGCATCATCCGCCCTTTTTCATGAAATCTCCTGTAAACAGCTTCTTTGTCTTTATATTTTTCAATTACCATGTATAGCATAGTTCCTACCTCCAAATCAGACTTTCTACTTTACTCAACTCCTCTGTAATCTCATTTACACGCACCTCGTTACAATCCCCCATTTTCATCATTTCCAAAATCATATGCTGTCTATTTTCATCTCCCAGTGCAAGCAGAATTTTCTGGCATTGTTCAAAATCTGCCGCCAGCTTATCTATATCTTTCTTTGTATGCATCATTTTACCTCATGTCCAGTTACTGCTTCAAAGTGATATTTGACAATTCCAAGATCTATCTTAGAATAAAATCCTCCAAGATTTTTTGCTGTAACTTTTCCATTTTTCAGTTCCAACTGAAACTTCTGCTGGTTTACGGCAGTAGGTGCAAGACTTACTGCTTCCATACCTCTGTCAAACCATTCTGTACTCTGGTCTGCCTTTCCAAGTTCCACTATACTCTTACTTTTATGTGGAACTCCCTGTGTTTTTCCATATCCCAGTGAAATAATGATTAACAGTTTCTGTCCTCTTTCTATTTCTGCTTTTGATTTACCATGCGTCATTGCTACCCAGCAGGTATTAAGACCAAGTTCCTGACATTTCAAAACAATCTTCTCACCATAATATCCCGCCTTTTCCTGATCATTCTTATTTCCAACAATGGCAATATAATTCTTCACATTTTCAAACTTCCCATAATGAGCCATAAAGGAATTAAAGCACTTCGGTTCGTCATAAAAAGCCTGAATTGATAATTTACTCTCAGCATTGACGTCATTTATCAAAGAGTTGATTTCTTCTCTTTTCGATGGTTCGATAGTCTGATTTTTATACTGTCTTACGCTGTGTCTTTCTTTCATAATTTCTAATATATCCATTACAATATCCTCGCTTTCGTTCATCTAATTAAATCAAGTATATCATATCTTCCCATAAAAAATTCAATGGTAAAGAAAATCAAGACGATTAAAAATAGATAACCATATTTCAGGTTATCTACTCTTAATTTCTGATTTATTCAGTTTTAGAACCTGTAATTGATAAAACATACAACTTCCGGTTTTCCAATTCCATAAACTTGAATTGAGATTTCACCTGTTTTAAGAGATTTAATAACTGTTATATTTTGTTATTAAATTCTCCACAAGCCCTTGAAAACACTGGATTTATCGCAGGTGAGCTTTTCCTTATTGTTTCCCTTGTGTTATATCGTCCCATCAGTGTTTACGAACTCTGATAAGGGCAAATACAAGGGCAAGAAAAATCTATAAAACAGTATAACACAAAATAAAAGTGACATGGTGAACTGATTGAAATGCTTCTGATTTTTGTAACTGATAATTGATTGAATGATAAGGAGAGATAAGATACGATGAGAACAATATTTGCAGAATACAATCCACAGCGCAATAGTATTGATGTTTACACCTCTGCTGGCTATATGCTCCGCATTGATTGCTGGGAAGCTGAAAAGAATTTAAAAACTACACCCGGATCAGACTGTGCATTAAACGCACTTGCTATTGATGAACCACTTGAATATGTACGATTATATTTGGACGGGAATATGCAGATGTGGGTAGATGCAGAAGATTCATTAGAACTATGGTGATTTTTCGACGGTGTGAAATTTTTTCTGTAAATTCAGATCTTCTATGATAATTGATGCGGCTTAACAGCAGTTTTCTGTTGTTAAGCCGTTGTTTATTTAATAGCAAAAATAAGCCGGTATGTCAAGAGCACCCAGAAAATCTGAACGTACATTTACTCTTGATCATCCGGCTTATTTTCAACAGCACTAAGATTACCTTTTTTAATATTGTTTGGGATACTCCCTCCATAACCGTCACATCAATTTTATACTTTACTTCGATTTCAACTTTTTCTGGTGGATTGACTAAAAGCCTGTCAATATCATTTTCCTCAACACCAGCCATTTTTGCTATCGTTAGCTTGGATATGCCATAATAGGAAACAAGCAGTTCCAACCAATGCACCAATTTGATATTTCCCTTTTACCGAATCCTTTTATGCCTTAACATCACAACTTCCTCCGATAGATGGAGCTGTACCTACTGCCTGTGCTACAACATTCTCTGTAATGCTTTTCATATCCGTACCAATTGCAAATATTGTGCGTCTATCTTCCTGAATTTTCTTCATCTGCTCTTTTCTTTCAGCTCTCCGTTCCACAAGTTTTTGTTCATTTTCTTTCTTTTTCTCGATTTTTCTATCTTCATAAGCCCTTTTTTGTTCTTCGCTTGGTCCTGTAATAACCATGGAGCCCATATTACCATCCTTATCTATCCATATCTGACGATACTTAACTTCACTACCAGTCATTGATTTAATCATTGAGTCAGCCCATCTATCTAATGCTGGAATTTTTGACAACATATTTTCATATTTTGTGGCAACCTTTGGATTACTCATCATCCTATTTAAAATCTCAGGAGCAATCCTCACATCCGTTTTTCCTGTACGATTAGCTGTTTTTACATTTTTATCCGAACTTCCTGCCACAATATCTATTTGAGGATTTTTTTCCTGCAATTTTTTTACATAATCTTCCTGACTCTCTTCTGTTTTGCCCACCAGTGAATTTTCCTTTGTTTTTTGAATATCACAAGCTGCCTTTTTAACCGTGTTCTTGTACCCTGATGCATAATACGATGTGTAACTACTGTTATTGATACCTGTAATTGCCATAATCCTACCTCC
>NZ_QTZI01000039.1:0-821 GCF_003462605.1 Roseburia sp. OM04-10BH | reverse complement strand
TTATGAACTCAATTCCGTTACCAGTGAAGAATATCTTTTTGTCCGGTTCTTTATATCCTCCTCACTGACACCATAATAACAATATAAATCTCTAGCTATTTTCTTAAACCTTTTTATGACCGACTTATTTCCAGAGTAAGATATTCCAAATATATTCCAGGTATAATCTACCTCTATTTCCATTAAATCCTCACCAATTTTTATTTCATATAAATGAAAATCCATGGGAATTACATTATCAGGCATTTGGTCAATCAATTTATTTCTAATTTCCATTTCATTCAAAAAATTTTTAACAGATTCTTCATTATGAAAATCTGGTTTTGGAATATCCTTCCTTTGGCCCAAAAGTTCTGGTTTATGCTGCATAATCAAACTAGCTTTTAGATTTTTCTGTCGTTCTATCCAATTTGTTGCGGCAGGATTGATTTCCACTAAATCATAATGATCCTTTGCGTATTGCACCACTTCCGCAAGGGTATGCGGGTTGGCCGCTATTCTCTTTTCTATCCTTTTTCGTCTGGATTGATAGATAGCATTTCGGATTCTAATCTTTAGAGATTGCTTTTGAGCTTCTCCAAATATAAAAACACTTGTGGGACCATCTTCACCATTTATTATGGAAACTTGATTGATACTTTTATTTTTCATAAGTGCCCTCTACTCACAAATCCCGATTATATCGGTGATTCACAATCTTTTAGCCAAAATCGCAGCTCCATAACCGTCACAGCAATTTTATACTTTACTTCGATTTCAATCTTTTCTGGTGGATTGACTAAAAGCCTGTCAATATCATTTTCCTCAACACCAGCCATTTT
>NZ_QTZI01000038.1:0-1210 GCF_003462605.1 Roseburia sp. OM04-10BH | reverse complement strand
CGAAGAATCTCTGCCAGTGTATCTCCAAAATCAACAATCCTTACCTTTTTTCGTTTGGTTGGTCCGATGATATTCTTGTGCCTTGAACCATCATAGCGGATACTGCGTCTGATTGTAAGGCACTGTTCTTCAAGATTTACATCCTGCCATGCCAGACCACAGGCTTCACCGATACGAAGTCCTGCATAATAAGCTATCTGGATTGGAAGTATTGCCGGTGGATTGTAATCCTGTAGAAATTCAATCAGTCTTTCATAATCCTCTCGTGGAATTGGCTGTATATCGCCATCCATGTCATCATCAGAAAACAGGTCAACCTCATCCGTCTGGTATTTCAGCTTAATATACTGCATCGGATTGAAAGTGATATATTGCTTTGGTGATACTGCAAACCGGAATGACTGCTGTAATACTGCCGAGAAAGAACGAATGTAATCTTTGCTGTAACCTTTTCTTTCTGAACCATCTGGATAAGTGCCACCAAAGGAAAGCAGATCGAAGAAGGCTTGTAAATGCTCAGATGTTACATTTTTCAACTTTCTCTCTGAAATTGGATGCTTCTTGATGTTGGTAATTGCACCGAGGTAATTCTGGACTGTCCCATTACTGAGAGTACCGGTCTTTAATTCTTCCTCTGCCCATATATCAAGTAATTCTCCAACTGTAATATTTTCCGACTTTGCAATGAATTTTTTGCTTTCGTAATCGTCCATTGCCTGACGGAGCAGTTTTTCCGTTTCACTTTTGCTTTCTGTTCCAGCGTATTCTTTCTGAACCAGATTGCCGCTTGCATCTTCTACATAGAAGCGGTAGTACCATTTCTTTCCTTTTTTTCTTACAGATCCTTTTGCCATAATCGTGTGTCTCCTTTCGATATCAGACAATCGGAACTGATGAAATGCTTCTTGCGTGTAAGTATATCATAACTCCGGTTGTCGTTCTATACCGAATCGGAATCTTCATACAAAACTTCTGATAAAAGATTTTCAAGCCTTTGTTCTGCCATTTCCGGTTTCTTGGAATAGAGCCTTACAATATCTGCCATGTCATTAAAGGCATTAACAGTATGGGTGATCTCCCGGAGAAACATAATCTCGTTATATTCATCATTCGATTCAAACCCCATTACCTTTGCAATATCCGATTCATTCGTGCTGCCCTTGTAATTCTTGCAGGCAAACTGGAATGATTCCAGAAACAGGTTATATTG
>NZ_QTZI01000037.1:0-1346 GCF_003462605.1 Roseburia sp. OM04-10BH | reverse complement strand
GGGTTATAGGACAAAACGTGTTGATGGCTAATCCCATTCTGTAAAAGATTTATCCATCTTATGGAGGTCACTCCACACAATGGCATCACCCCAAAGTGAAAGACTCTTTTCCAACCGGGATTTATCATTCATCCTTTGATATATTGCTGCAATACTTCTATCTGTAGGCATAGTTTTTATTATTTCAGACAATGAAAGCGGTTCTGGAGAGTGCATATAACACCACCAGTAAACCGCTTTTATTCGTCTTTCTATAGAAAGTCCTCTATGATTTCTCAACATTTCTCTGAGTCTTGAGTTGATTCCGCCTTCAATTCTGTTATTCGTAGATGGTGCAATGAAATCATTTATAAATTCCTTATCCAGGTATGTAAACAGTGTGTTTTCTTTGATAAGTTTAAGAAGGGATCTCTCTGCTTTAAGCAGTCTCTCATGAGTTGGTCTTTTATTACCATGCTCATCTACCGTCATTTCTCTAAGAAATTCCTGATACTTCTTTATCCACTCAGTGAAACGAGTTACCCATGTTTCTGCCTCTTGTTTCTCTTTTATTTTAAGTAAATCTTTAGCCAGACAATAAAGCTCTACTCCAGCTAATGTATTAGGTTTGGACGTTGTATAACGTTTTATCTGGCAGAATACATGAAATATACATCTTTGATGTTTTGCTATTGGCCATACTTTTTTTCAGTGCTTTTGCAAATCCTGTTCCACCATCTGATACAACCATTCTTGGCTCAGCTATACGCTTCATTAAAGCAATCCAGGCACCTGCATGTTCATATCGGCACAAATACCATCCAAGTACATTTTTCTCATCGCAGCAGATTAGCACACAGGCCTTTCGGCCAAGATAAATTCCATCAAGAAAAAGAACATCTTTGGTTTCTTCTATTTTCGGTGGCATCGGCCATATATCCCAAAATCTTGCTGTCTTTCTTCTAAATGTTCTTCCTTCTCCTGGCATTATTGATTGAGTTTCTTTTCCAAACAACCAATCTAAGAAGATTTGTAACTCCTTTGAATCATTATCTATTTTATGTGTTAACGAAGTTTTGCATTTCTTGCATAGCCAGCGTTGTGTTCCCGCTTTTGTTTTTCCTGCTTTAACACATTTGTTTCCACAAATAGGACAATTTATCTGATTCATTTAATCTTCCTCCATGGTTTTCTATTTCAAGAAAGATTAAACTCTGTTTTGCCCTTTATTTTCAAGGGTTAGAGCATTTTTTATCAACACGTTTTGTCCACCCTCAAAGTTCTTTGAAAAAAGATTAAACCGCCTTCAGCCCTTTATTTTCAAGGCTTGAAAGCGGTTTTCATCAACACATTTTGTCCTATAACTC
>NZ_QTZI01000036.1:0-1392 GCF_003462605.1 Roseburia sp. OM04-10BH | reverse complement strand
GATGTGGGAACTGACGGTGGCGCAGTATTAAATGATGCGGATGTGGGTTCGGCTGTAAAGGGTGGTAGATATTCGAACTTAGGTAATATGTCATTTGAGGATGGAAAGCAATATTCATCGTGGAGTAAACTTAGAGAAGAGGGATTGTCACTTGAACAAGTAGAAAAAATAAAAGGCACACCAAAGGGACAGAAACCATTACCAGAAACTTATTTGAGTGAGGAATATATTAATAATCATCTAAATTCATTCAAGAAAAGTGGTGCGGTAAAAATAATGCCAAGTGAGCCATCAGGAACAATTGGTGGTAAAGGTGGTACATTTGTAATGTCTGGGGATGAACTAAGTGAAATAATTCGAAACGCAGATGGGGATGTGGCTAAAATAGAAAGTGTTTTGGGATTAGACAAAGGATATTTAGGAAGTAATCCTGTTATAGTGACAATTCAGGACACATCTAGTTTAAGACTTCCATCTGGCAATGAATTAGGTGCATGGCCGGAATACTGGGAACCAGGCGGCTATACAAGTGGTGGAATAAAAGAAGCAGTTATTAATCCGGCGAAAGAAGGAACATATACATATAAACATTTATTTGAATAGAGGTGCTTTAAAATGAAGTTAATTATAGAAGATGAGGGTATTAGTCTACTGGAAAACAAAGGGCAATATTATCTTCAGTATGATGCAGGAGCGCATATGATAAAGAAAAAAAGAATTGAAATTACAAATGAAGAGGCGGAGTTATGCCAATTAGATGTTGAAGAAATGTATAATCTTATTTTGCAATATCAAAATGATGGTGTATATGGTGAAGATGTAGTTGAATAAAATATATAAATTTAATTATGGTTATACTTTAGGACTCCAAAACCCTTAACTCAAAAAGCTATTTTACTCTCTGTCTGTTCACGAAGTGAATGACATACAGAGATTAATAATAGCTTTTTGTCATTTACCTAAAGGGGAAAGGACTCCTTATGGCGAAATTTGCCCTCAGGTATACAAAAGGATTTGTCTGACATTTTATTTCTAAGGTACTGTAAAACATTGATTTTACTGACTTGTTTCAAGTTGGTGTTTTCATTCTTACACAGAACTATTGTTTGATGAAATCAAAATGACACACAGAATATGGACTCTATGCTGGAGTTTATAAGGTCTATTTTGATAGCAAGAACAGGAAGTCCTGCTATATCAGTAACTAATTATCAGGCTGATAAAATTAGATACCAATGTTTATGCATCCAAGGTACATTCTTTTTCAACGGTATCCGGTGAGGTAGAAGGAAAACAGCTTACAGTTCCGGATTTAAATGTATCAATGGATGCTATGACAGCGTACCGGGCAGGCTTTTCACAGTTAATTGGTCTGATGAGTTATTATCAGAG
>NZ_QTZI01000035.1:0-1397 GCF_003462605.1 Roseburia sp. OM04-10BH | reverse complement strand
TTTTACATGATTCTTTCCATCTCCACTCAAGATGTGATGCTCTTTTTGCAGAAAATGGAGAGTGACGCAGTTGACAAACTCCTGCTTCTGATTCCTGCGTTTTATGGGATGACCCTCGGTATTCTGTTCTTTTTGATCTATTTTGCCTGCAAGTATCAGTTCGAGCGCAGACGGCATGAGTTTGGTGTTTATCTAATGTTGGGGATGCGTAGAAGTAAACTGTTTGGTATGCTTCTGGCGGAAGATTTCCTGACCAGTATTCTTGCCATGCTCATAGGATTACCTGTGGCTGTGGTGCTTTCAGAAATTGTCAGTCTTGTCACCGCCAAGCTGGTAGGCATGGGGATCATCGGTCATCAGTTTTCTTTATCCTGGTTTGCGATTGAATGGACGCTGGCAGGATTTCTGGCAATTAAGCTGACGGCACTTCTGATTTTGAGTGGACGAATCAGCCGCCAGGAGATCGGTACTTTGCTATCCCAGCCAACGAACCGCCCCAAAAAGCAAATGCCATCTGTTATCTATGGACTGGCTGCTATATGCGGAAGTGTGATGTTGGCAGTGGCTTACTACATGGCGATTCAGGGAATTGCATGGACAAAGGTAAGTATGATGGGACTGACTTTGCTGTTGGGCATAGTTGGTACGATGCTGCTTTTCTATGGGATGCGTGCACTGATTGCTTTGATTGTTAAGAAAGGAAAAGGAAATAAGCAGCTTCATGTATTTACCTTCCGGCAGATTCAGGAGAATGTTATTCATCAGTCAACCTCCATGGCCATCAGCTCCCTGCTGATTCTGGCGGCGCTGTGTTGTTTTGGTGCGGGCGTAGGAATTGCAGGAACGAATAGCCTGTCTTCTGGCCATGTAATCGACTATACTTTTGAAGATCATACTGCAGAAGATTCATCGCAGGTTCTTCCGAATATAAAGGCAGTCCTGAAAGAAAACAGTTTGGAAAATCAATTTTCAGAGCTTTTTGAAATGAGGGTTGGGCGTATTCGCACCACAGAAGATTATGATAATGCCTACAGCATGGACGCTGTTATGGACTCTCTTCGGAGCCTGCCCCAGTCGGAAGACCGGGATGTCCTTCTGAACAATCTTGGTTATGCCACATACCCATATTTGATTTGTTTATCGGACTATAATCGTTTGTTGGAATTGTCCGGCAAACCGGCTCTCCAATTAGGCGAAAAGGAGGCCGCTGTCTATATTGATACAGAGTTTACTACGGTAAGCCGTACCGCAATGCTGAACCAAGTATTGGCCGGGCATCCCAAGGTGGAACTGGATGGTAGTCCGATTCATCTTACAGGAGAGGTTCAGTCTGTGAATTTGGTCACGGACCGTTCTATAACCTTGTCCTTTGCATTGATTCTTCCGGATGAAGCATT
>NZ_QTZI01000034.1:1083-1464 GCF_003462605.1 Roseburia sp. OM04-10BH | reverse complement strand
CTTTTCCTCTTTTTCTCTGTTCTCTTTTGCCTTTCGTTCAGCATTCTCTTTCGCTATTTTCCCATCTGGATCATTTGTACAAGATGCTGTCTCTATAATATTTCCGTTTGCATCAATCATATAACTCTGATTTGTCACAGTGCCCAAACATCCATTAATCGTATCTTTTGTACAATCCGGAATGGCTGCTAAGTTTTCCTCCAAATACTTTGCTTTTTCCGGATCATTCATGCACTTTTGTAAAAATGCACTTGAAACAGATACCGTTGTCGGAATACCCTGCATTGAAGTCAGCCCTATATTCATATAATGGTATTTTCCTTGCAAGTATTTTGAATAATCATTTACATTACTATACCCTGTCTTAATCTGCTCTGTTTT
>NZ_QTZI01000034.1:0-1073 GCF_003462605.1 Roseburia sp. OM04-10BH | reverse complement strand
TACTATACCCTGTCTTAATCTGCTCTGTTTTTGTCACACCGGGACGTGATGTTTTTAATTCAACTGTACTTGTTGTCACGTTGCCGTCTTTTGTATTTGTACTATCCTTTTCACTATCTGTTTTTTTAACAGTATTCTTGTAATTTGAAGCATAATACGATGTGTAACTACTGTTATTGATACCTGTAATTGCCATAATCCTACCTCCCTGTTATTGAAACTTAAAATAATTTCTATTATATTGAACGACTTGGATATTTAATTTCTCTCAGCCTCAATATGATATGTAATTACTATTTTTATTTGTAAATCATAGTACTAACATCATCAAATCTTAATGCTCATCAATAACTGCTCTCTATTAGGCTGAATCATTGTATATTTCTCCTTAAATGAGGTAATTGCACCATACATTTTCTCAGTTAAATTTTCTGGGATTTCGTCCTTTCCCCTGGTTTTTTGCTCCTCAATGTAAGCCGATGCCAAAGTTGACCTTGTGGTAATTTTTGAAATTTTATTCATTTCTTCACCAATAATTCCACGGGCATGCTGATTGGTTGTCTCCATTGTCACAAAGTCATCCACTGTTTTTTTATATGCAGCATCTAAATTGCTTAACTCTTCATCCTTTGTAAGCTTACGAGGTCCATTTTCATCAGCTACATATATTTCTCTGGTTCCATTTTCATAGCCCTTCACAATTTCATCATATAATTCTGCGTATGCTTTAACATAATTATTTGCCTTGTCAGTAATATTTAAGGCACTTTTTCCTGTATCAACATTTTGATTCTGCTGTGCTGCCTTCTTTTGAATTTCATAACTATAATCAATATCACTGATTTTTTTACTCGCTAACAGTTCCTTTCTTTGAACCACATCATCATATTTTTCCTGTCCACTCTGCTGTATACGATTACGATAATACTCCAATCCCTCATTAGAAATCGAAAGCTTCACTGATTGCCCCACTGTATGTTTTTCGTTTGTCTGACTATTTCCTTTCTGTACTTTATCAGTATTTTTTTCCATTATTGAATTCGTATTATTCATGTAATTAGATATTTTCATAT
>NZ_QTZI01000033.1:0-1764 GCF_003462605.1 Roseburia sp. OM04-10BH | reverse complement strand
GCTGAATTGGAATCCGAGCTTCCAGTTTGCAAGTTTAAGTTCTGATTTAGCTAATCGCTTGCAAAAGTAAATTCTGGCAAATCAAAATATCATGATTTTTATGGAAGTTAGTTTTGCAAAGTTCTTCAAAACTGGAATTTACTATTAGAAACAAGTTGTTTTATGCTTCATATGCTGATATTCTTTTTTTGAGATCTTAATCCTCTGAAAAAAGAGTCACGTTAAGCGAAGGTCGAATTTTATTTCTTTTTTCGCAAGATTAAATTCCACCTCTCATTCGGTTCAGTATTTCTTCCGAATGGCGCTAGGTTTTCTTATTTTTTCAGTAATAGAGGCGTAAGGTTAATCTCGTTAGCGGGAATGGATTTTATTCCTAACTTGTCAAGAATATCCCCGCCATTAATGAAGCTGAACAACTGGTGTGCCGACTGGTTATTCAGCTTTTTTCTGTTATATGAGTTGATATGACTCATCATAAGATTGATATCATCCTGAGTTAAGTTATCAAAAGAGGTTTTCTTCGGAAGCACACGACGAATCATCTCATGTGTAACTTCACAACCACCTTTTTGATCAGAACGCTGTGGATCACAATAAAAGATATGTGTTCTGCGACCATTGCCCTTATTAAATTCGATTGCCAGCGGGTTAGTAAATTCACTTCCTCTGTCGGTCAAAATCACCTGGAAGAGGCTAGTGAATACTTCATGTCCTAACTGTTCATACAACCAGTCAAATATTTCTGTAACTGACTTGGCGGTATTGTTATCACGGATAAAAGCAAGCATTAAACTACTATTTCTAAAGTATATGGTCAACAAGACTTTACCGCCTTTGCGACCTTCTACTGAATCCATTTCCACTACCGGAATATCAGGATTCGCAGCAAGATAAGCTTCAAAATCCTCATAAATGCGTCCTACATGACACTGCTTGTCTACTCTTACAGGCTTCTTATGTGAGCGGGTACGATAACGGACCTTTCTCGGAAGATCAACGTTATCTACAGATAAAAGCCCTGCATCAATGTAGTTATAAATAGTCTTTTCATCAAGCATGATATCATCTGCATTATTGACACATATCATGTGAATAGACTGGCCTAACTTAACAAGCGGTGAAACAATAGCATCTACACGCTTTAATTCTTCCGGTGTAATTGCTATTCCTTGACGACTTTCTGAGCGAGTAGTCTCATAATTCTTCTGAGCTGATTTGGCAGAATAAATATGCTTCTCTAGCTTACAGGATTGCCGTTGGATACAGCCGTTGCAAACGTATGGTGGTTTCTTCAGTTTGTTACAAACCAATACCTCAAACTGCTTGCAATGCTCGTAGCACTTTACACGAGGACATCTCTTGCAGCTTTTTGAATACTGTAGTTTGCACTTTGAACATGCTGTTCCGTATTCATCACAGGTACTTCGCTTGCTGCAGGGATTGAAGGAATCTTTACGTACAGTCTGACTATGGAGTTTGACTTCTTTTGAGATAGTAGAAGGGTCCTTGCCAAGTTCCCTACCTATCTCAGTAAATGAAGCTCGTTCTCTTAAGCGAACTTCTATTGTGGCTCTTTCATCAAGAACCAGATGTGCATTCTTAGCCATGGTATTCTCCTTGGATAACGCCATCCGGACTCTATTGCTGAGCCACAACTATAACCAGATATCAAGAGGGTTGCAACACTAACTTCTAGGATATATTTTGCAATACTAAGTTCCAGTTTTTGGGTGAATGGACTGGAATTTAATTTTCCAATTCACC
>NZ_QTZI01000032.1:0-1791 GCF_003462605.1 Roseburia sp. OM04-10BH | reverse complement strand
TTTGGTCAAGCCCTCGACCGATTAGTAACAGTCAGCTCCACACGTTACCGTGCTTCCACCTCTGCCCTATCTACCTGATACTCTTTCAGGGGTCTTACTGTCTTATAGACAGGGACATCTCATCTTGGGGGGGGCTTCACGCTTAGATGCCTTCAGCGTTTATCCCTTCCGGACTTGGCTACCCAGCTATGGATTTGGTATCCAGCTGATGCACCAGTGGTCCGTCCAGCCCGGTCCTCTCGTACTAAGGCCAGCTCCCCTCAGATATCCTACGCCCGCGCCGGATAGGGACCGAACTGTCTCACGACGTTCTGAACCCAGCTCGCGTACCGCTTTAATGGGCGAACAGCCCAACCCTTGGGACCTGCTACAGCCCCAGGATGCGATGAGCCGACATCGAGGTGCCAAACCACTCCGTCGATGTGAACTCTTGGGAGTGATAAGCCTGTTATCCCCAGGGTAGCTTTTATCCGTTGAGCGATGGCAATCCCACTTTATGCCACCGGATCACTAAGTCCTACTTTCGTACCTGCTCCACCCGTCGGTGTCGCAGTCAAGCTCCCTTCTGCCTTTGCACTCTTTAAATGGTTTCCGACCATTCTGAGGGAACCTTTGAGCGCCTCCGATACCCTTTCGGAGGCGACCGCCCCAGTCAAACTCCCCGCCTGGCATTGTCCCACCGCTGGTTCACAGCGGCTGGTTAGAAACCCAATACTGCAAGGGTGGTATCCCAACAGCGACTCTGTTAAGACTGGCGTCCTAACTTCTTCGTCTCCCACCTATCCTGTACATGCAGTACCGAATCCCAGTACCAAACTGGAGTAAAGCTCCATGGGGTCTTTCCGTCCTGGCGCGGGTAACCAGCATCTTCACTGGTACTTCAATTTCACCGGATGTATTGTCGAGACAGTGCTCAAATCATTACGCCTTTCGTGCGGGTCGGAACTTACCCGACAAGGAATTTCGCTACCTTAGGACCGTTATAGTTACGGCCGCCGTTTACTGGGGCTTAAATTCAAAGCTTCGCTTGCGCTAACCTCTCCTCTTAACCTTCCAGCACCGGGCAGGCGTCAGCCCATATACTTCACCTTTCGGTTTTGCATAGACCTGTGTTTTTGCTAAACAGTTGCTTGAGCCTATTCTCTGCGGCCTGATTTCTCAGGCACCCCTTCTCCCGAAGTTACGGGGTCATTTTGCCGAGTTCCTTAACAATACTTCTTCCGTCGGCCTTAGGATTCTCTCCTCATCCACCTGTGTCGGTTTACGGTACGGGCACATATGGCACAATAGCGGCTTTTCTCGGCAGCCGGTCCGCATGCTTCGCTACTCTAGTTCGCTCCACATCACAGCAAGGATTTTCGTGTGCGGATTTGCCAGCACACCATCCCCTCTGCTTGTACCAGTCTTTCCATTCCTGGCTCATGCTTTCCTTCTGCGTCCCCACAGTTCTGACCATATGTGGTACAGGAATCTAAACCTGTTGTCCATCGGATACGCCTCTCGGCCTCTCCTTAGGTCCCGACTTACCCAGGGCAGATCAGCTTTACCCTGGAATCCTTGGATATTCGGCCGGAAGGATTCTCACCTTCCTCTCGCTACTCATTCCGGCATTCTCTCTTCTTATCCCTCCACTGCTCCTTACCGGTACAGCTTCGTCGGTCTTAAGAATGCTCCTCTACCAATCATACTAGGTATGATTCCACAGCTTCGGTGTTGTGTTTCAGCCCCGGATATTTTCGGCGCAGGGACTCTCGACTAGTGAGCTGTTACGCACTCTTTGAATGAATGGCT
>NZ_QTZI01000031.1:0-1914 GCF_003462605.1 Roseburia sp. OM04-10BH | reverse complement strand
GGAGGTTGCTATGAAAGTTCAAGGAAATAGGTATATTAATAATCCAGAGATGATAAAAAATAAGGTTGAGAAGAAAACAACTGTTCCTCAGAATATTATTTCGGAGGATGATGTGAAAATCAGTGATTCAGCAAGAAAGTTAGTTGAGACTGCTCGTAATAAGGTATCGGATTTTCATACAATGCATTTTTCATCTATTAATGGAGAAATAAGAGAGATACCAGCAGAATATAAATGTGAAAATTTATTCAAATTAGATTTGAAAGCAACTTCCATTTCTGGAGAACAAAGTGCGTTTGAAGGCTGTTCGGAAAATCAGTCAGAGGTTTTTGGAAAATGGCTGGACGAAAATGCTTCTGAATATTTGACAGAAGATGAAATGAAAGATTTAAAAGAGAAGATTAATGCAATGACAGCAGATGTAGATTCTTTGAATGCTCAGGAGGGATATAGAGGAACTTCTTATGAATCTGTATTTTTGTTAAGTGCAAGTGAAGTGGGGCTAAGGAAAGTAAATGAAATGTATGTTCCAGAGCAATTTCAAGCTGGTTTTTCAGACATGATTGACGAATATGTTCATTTTAATGATTCGGCACGTAATTCTATCATGGAGAAAATGACACCAGATTACATGGTTGTTGGAATTGGAAGCAAAACAGAATCTTATAAGTACAAGTCAGAAATAATCTCAGATGAGACAGCTTTTTATACAAATGAGAAGAAAGAGATAAGTGGTATCTGCAATCAGTTTTTAAATGGTAAAACAGATCAAAAATTATTTTGTAATGAGATGAAAGACCGTTTAAATGATTACTATGGAAGCAGGTATGAATTAAGGAATCAGCCAGAAGCTGTTGAAGGCAGAGTAAATAATATGCTGGACAAATTGCAGCATATGTTTGGCGTTTAATGTTGAAAAAGGGTTTGGAGACTAGCTATGAAGACAGTAACAGATGTAAACACAGTAAACCAGCTGTTGACATATTCAAAGCAGGCAGAGGCAGGAATACACCAAAAAGCAATACAGATGTTGCTTGGAGCAGGAAATAATAAAAAACAGGACAGTTTAAGTATTTCTGATGCTGCACGAGGCTTTTCAAAGCAATCAATAGCTGCACTGATAGATAAAAATGCGAATATTTCTAACAGTGAATTGGCTTATTATTTTGCAAACTATAATAATTCAAGTGCTATTTTGAATGCAATCAATTTTGGGGAGAATGTTTCCTGTGGATATAATTCTGATTTTAAGGAGTACGGGGTTATTTCCTTTGACCTTAATGGGAGCAGACAGGTAGTACCTAATTATGCAGTACCGAAAATGAATACAAGCACCATGTCAGGCATTTGTGCTGCAAATAATTCTCTGGTATTAAGTAATAAAAGTTATTATTCATGGACAACATCAAGTGGCGGTAAATATACATGGACGGTCAACAATGGAAGGATAGGCTGGGCAGCCTCGGAATCGTTGCTTGCAGAGAATACAAATCAAAAAGGGACAAATTATAAGTGGGAAATGTGTAAGGCAGGCAATATCCTGTCTGATCTGGCACAGGGAAAGAGTGTGTGGGGGTATCTTTACAGCAATGAGGAGGTATTGTCCGTCTGTGAGAAAGTCGGGATTTCTCCGGGATTCTTTTCTATAGAAGCGGGAGCAGGAAAACACACTTATTTATTGCAGGAATCAGGAAAGACCATAAATGTTGACGCAAAGATAAAACAGTTAAATGATATAAACTGGATAGAAATCGGATTTAAAGAAGGAGATACGTTTTCCGTTTATGGTAAAGAGTATGCTATTGACAGCAGTGGGCATATCAATGTTTCGGCAGAAGATGAATTTACATCAACGGAAATTAAATATCCAAGTCGTTCAATATAATAGAAATTATTTTAAGTTTCAATAACAGG
>NZ_QTZI01000030.1:1345-2927 GCF_003462605.1 Roseburia sp. OM04-10BH | reverse complement strand
TTTGGTCAAGCCCTCGACCGATTAGTAACAGTCAGCTCCACACGTTACCGTGCTTCCACCTCTGCCCTATCTACCTGATACTCTTTCAGGGGTCTTACTGTCTTATAGACAGGGACATCTCATCTTGGGGGGGGCTTCACGCTTAGATGCCTTCAGCGTTTATCCCTTCCGGACTTGGCTACCCAGCTATGGATTTGGTATCCAGCTGATGCACCAGTGGTCCGTCCAGCCCGGTCCTCTCGTACTAAGGCCAGCTCCCCTCAGATATCCTACGCCCGCGCCGGATAGGGACCGAACTGTCTCACGACGTTCTGAACCCAGCTCGCGTACCGCTTTAATGGGCGAACAGCCCAACCCTTGGGACCTGCTACAGCCCCAGGATGCGATGAGCCGACATCGAGGTGCCAAACCACTCCGTCGATGTGAACTCTTGGGAGTGATAAGCCTGTTATCCCCAGGGTAGCTTTTATCCGTTGAGCGATGGCAATCCCACTTTATGCCACCGGATCACTAAGTCCTACTTTCGTACCTGCTCCACCCGTCGGTGTCGCAGTCAAGCTCCCTTCTGCCTTTGCACTCTTTAAATGGTTTCCGACCATTCTGAGGGAACCTTTGAGCGCCTCCGATACCCTTTCGGAGGCGACCGCCCCAGTCAAACTCCCCGCCTGGCATTGTCCCACCGCTGGTTCACAGCGGCTGGTTAGAAACCCAATACTGCAAGGGTGGTATCCCAACAGCGACTCTGTTAAGACTGGCGTCCTAACTTCTTCGTCTCCCACCTATCCTGTACATGCAGTACCGAATCCCAGTACCAAACTGGAGTAAAGCTCCATGGGGTCTTTCCGTCCTGGCGCGGGTAACCAGCATCTTCACTGGTACTTCAATTTCACCGGATGTATTGTCGAGACAGTGCTCAAATCATTACGCCTTTCGTGCGGGTCGGAACTTACCCGACAAGGAATTTCGCTACCTTAGGACCGTTATAGTTACGGCCGCCGTTTACTGGGGCTTAAATTCAAAGCTTCGCTTGCGCTAACCTCTCCTCTTAACCTTCCAGCACCGGGCAGGCGTCAGCCCATATACTTCACCTTTCGGTTTTGCATAGACCTGTGTTTTTGCTAAACAGTTGCTTGAGCCTATTCTCTGCGGCCTGATTTCTCAGGCACCCCTTCTCCCGAAGTTACGGGGTCATTTTGCCGAGTTCCTTAACAATACTTCTTCCGTCGGCCTTAGGATTCTCTCCTCATCCACCTGTGTCGGTTTACGGTACGGGCACATATGGCACAATAGCGGCTTTTCTCGGCAGCCGGTCCGCATGCTTCGCTACTCTAGTTCGCTCCACATCACAGCAAGGATTTTCGTGTGCGGATTTGCCAGCACACCATCCCCTCTGCTTGTACCAGTCTTTCCATTCCTGGCTCATGCTTTCCTTCTGCGTCCCCACAGTTCTGACCATATGTGGTACAGGAATCTAAACCTGTTGTCCATCGGATACGCCTCTCGGCCTCTCCTTAGGTCCCGACTTACCCAGGGCAGATCAGCTTTACCCTGGAATCCTTGGATATTCGGCCGGAAGGATTCT
>NZ_QTZI01000030.1:0-1335 GCF_003462605.1 Roseburia sp. OM04-10BH | reverse complement strand
CGGCCGGAAGGATTCTCACCTTCCTCTCGCTACTCATTCCGGCATTCTCTCTTCTTATCCCTCCACTGCTCCTTATCGGTACAGCTTCGTCGGTCTTAAGAATGCTCCTCTACCAATCATACTAGGTATAATTCCACAGCTTCGGTGTTGTGTTTCAGCCCCGGACATTTTCGGCGCAGGGACTCTCGACTAGTGAGCTGTTACGCACTCTTTGAATGAATGGCTGCTTCTGAGCCAACATCCTAGTTGTCTTTGAATCCCCACATCCTTTTCCACTTAACACACACTTTGGGACCTTAGCTGGTGGTCTGGGCTCTTTCCCTTTTGACTGTCCAACTTATCTCGTACAGTCTGACTCCCGTTCATCATCTTAATGGCATTCGGAGTTTGATATTCTTTGGTAAGCTTTGACGCCCCCGCGGAAATTCAGTGCTCTACCTCCACAAGACTAAAACGAGGCTAGCCCTAAAGCTATTTCGAGGAGAACCAGCTATCTCCGGGTTCGATTGGAATTTCTCCCCTATCCACACCTCATCCCCACCCTTTTCAACGGATGTGGGTTCGGTCCTCCAACGCCTTTTACGGCATCTTCAACCTGGACATGGATAGATCACCCGGTTTCGGGTCTACTCCTACTGACTAAACTCGCCCTGTTAAGACTTGGTTTCCCTTCGGCTCCGGACCTTAAGTCCTTAACCTCGCCAGTAAGCGTAACTCGCCGGACCGTTCTACAAAAAGTACGCGGTCGCACATATAAAGTGCTTCCACAGCTTGTAAACACAGGGTTTCAGGTTCTCTTTCACTCCCCTCCCGGGGTCCTTTTCACCTTTCCTTCACAGTACTATGCGCTATCGGTCACTAAGTAGTATTTAGCCTTACGGGGTGGTCCCCGCTTATTCCATCAAGGTTTCTCGTGTCTCGATGTACTCTGGATACCGCCATGTCAGCTCTTCTTTCGCTTACGGGACTTTCACCCTCTCTGGTCTGCTTTCCCAAAACAGTTCTGCTGGAATTGCTGAATCAATTATGCGGTCCGAACCCCGGAATGCACGCACTCCGGTTTGGGCTCTTTCCATTTCGCTCGCCGCTACTTTGGAAATCGATTTTTCTTTCTCTTCCTCCGGCTACTTAGATGTTTCAGTTCACCGGGTTCCCTTCCATACGTTATGGATTGGCGTATGGATACATGAGGTATTCTCATGTGGGTTTCCCCATTCAGATATTCACGGATCAAAGGATATTTGCTCCTCCCCGTGACTTTTCGCAGCTTATCACGTCTTTCATCGGCTCTTAGTGCCAAGGCATCCACCCTGCGCTCTTCTTCGCTTGACCTTG